>JAYSTS010000038.1:0-24530 GCA_043719475.1 Gammaproteobacteria bacterium
GGTCATGACAAGATCGCGGTCAGGAGACCGCTCCCACAATGCCACAACCCCACAACCCCACAACCCCACAACCCCACAACCCCACAACCCCGATTCGCACTCAAAAAAAAGCCAGACCACTTTCGCGGCCTGGCTTTACGAGTCAACCTGTCAGATCAGCGGTTGCCGAGCTGGTAGGTGACTTCCATCCCCATGATGCGGGACTGCGTGGTCTGTCCAGACTGGCGGAAGCTGTTCCCTTCCCCAGATCTGTTGATGTGCAGCAACGCCGCGTCATCCATGACGTTGTTGACAAACGCGCCCACAACCCACTTCTCATCTTCACTGCGCCAGGTTCCTCGCAGATCCAGACGTCCAAACGAGTCTGCGCGGTTGTTGGTGTTTTCGAAGGTCGAGAAGTAGACGCTATCGGTCCAGCTGTAAGTCGTGCTGACTTCAACACTGGAGCCACCTGCCAGCGGCCACCGGTACGAGGCCCAACCGAGCATTTTCCATTCCGGGACCTGCAAGAGCTGGTTGCCTTTGATGTCCTGCGTGATTGCTTCGAAGTTGGGGTACAGCGAAGGCGGTGCGTCGAAGTTCGCAGGATCGGAAATCAGCAGTGATTTCGTGTACTTGCTTGGGGTGAAGCTGAAGTTGCCACCAATGCTGAGGTTTTCCGTAATCAGCCAGATGGCCTCTGCTTCGATACCAAAAATCTCTGCTCCAGGTGCTTCGAGTACCGAGGTGGAGGTGCCCCCAATCTCGGAAACTTCCGTAGCAAATGTGTGAATGGTCTCGTAGTCGTAAAGGTAAAGGGAACCGTTGATCTGCAACGCGTTGTCCAGCCATTGGGTCTTGTAACCAATTTCGTAGGCGAGTAGTTCTTCCGGATCGTATGTGGGCGTCTGGCTGAAATAGACCAGGCTGTAACCACCGGAGCGATAGCCGGACGTTGCCGAAAAATACACCAGGGCATTATCCGAAATGTTCCAGTCGAGGTTGACCCGGCCGGTCCACTTCTTGTCCTTGCGTTTGAACGGTCGGTACACCGACAGTGCGAAGGGGATACCGCCGTTCGTGGCAGCTGGCGTTGGCGTGAACGTGCCATCAGGATTGGCAATGAGCCCACCGTTGACCCGATTGACCGCTGCGAGTCCACCGTACAGTGCGAGGAATCCCGGGTTACCGACACCATTGAGTGCACCGGTTTCTGAGTACCGGAAGAGGTTCTCTTCGGCGGTGACTTCATCCCATGCGTAACGAGCACCTACTGTGAGCGTGAACACTTCGTTGATGTCCCATACTGCCTGAGTGTACGCAGCAAACGCGTCGCGCTCCGTCTTGGTGTGATACAGCAGGTCAGAGCCGACGCTGTTGATGCCATGGGTGACATCAAGGTTCGGATTGGTGCCGTTGTCGCCATACCAGCGTGATGTATAGAGATTGTTGTTGTTCGCATTGTTGACAGCGAAATTCCTGGCGCAGGACGGCGCCGGAGTGGCGACATTGCAAGAGTCTCTTGCTGAATACAGATTGGCCATAGGACGTGCGCCAAACGCCAGCGCGGAGGCACTGATTCCGGTCAGCCCGGGAGCACGAATCGCGGCAGCGGCACCGGCGGACAACGCAGTCCGGTCGTTGTATGGCAAGGCATAACGAGTCTCTCCCGGTAAAGTGGAGTAGAAATCTCCGCGCTGGTCGATCGTCGCGTTGTACAGGAAAACACCTGACGTAAACGAGAAGGTGTCCGTGACGTCAACAAACGCCTGTAGTTCATGAGAGTCGTAGTCAGCTTCATGATTCACGTAGAACTGGCGATCATGGAACAGGCTGCCGGTGTTGTCATCGTCAGTGATGCGCTGATAAGCCAGCGTGTTCTGACCGTACAGGTATTTCACCTGAATGCCATCCGTGACGTCCCAGGACACGTTGAACTGCGTGCCACGCTGCTTGAACGACTCCCAGTTGAGTCCATTGCTGGCGGCGCAGACGTCCTTACCACTGGTTGAGCCGTCCTTATAGATGCAGTCGTTGTAGCGGGCTGCATCAGCGGCGGACGTATTGTTGAACCCAGTCAGCGACGCCGCCGCATTCTGGAATCCGTTCAGGTTCGGCGCCGCGATCACACCTGGGTTTGCACCGTAGTGGTCGATGCCTGCACGCAGTGACTGCGCCTGACGGACCGCGCCAGTGACAGGGTCTGTGAAAGAGCGCAGGGGCCTGGAAACATCATGGAAATCGCGTGCCAGCCGGTTAGTGGTCTGACCTGGCGTCACAAAGCGGAAGCCCGGTACCAATTCTGCCGTTTCGCGAACGTTCCGACCGGCCTCCCCGGTCACCACCAGGCCGCCACCATTGGCACCACCAAACACGCGGTCGTTATCCATCCAGTTGCGGCGTAGGTTGAGTTCAACCGTATCAATGGGTGTCCACTTCAATTGCACAGCGATGTTTTCGTCGCCGCGCGAATCGAACTCCCCGCCCTGGGGGCCGATGTCCTTGATGGTGCCGTCCTGGTCGCGTGTGCTGAAGTTGACACGTGCCGACAGCTGATTTTCGATCAGCGGGCCACTTATGACGCCGTAATACTCTTGTGTGCCTTCCGTGCCGATGACGGTCTTGACTGCGGCTTCGAGTTCGTCCGTGGGCGCCTTGTAGAGAATGTTGATGGCGCCACCAACGGCGTTGCGACCATACAGGGTGCCCTGTGGGCCACGCAGTACTTCGATACGCTCGACATCCCAGAACGACGCGCCGGTAGCGGTCAGAAGGTCTTCCGAGTAGATGCCGTTCATGTACGTTGCCACACCCGGATCACCGCCCAGAGCGCGGAAGTTCCGGCCTACACCGCGCACGGTTGCGTCGTAGGGCTGAATGGTGGTGGCAGGAATGTAATTCTGCAGGTCTTCCTGGTTCCGGATGCCAAAATCTTCCAGGAATTCGCCGGTGAAGGCGGTGATCGAAATCGAAGTGTCCTGGATGGACGCTTCACGTCGCTCTGCGGTAACAATAACTTCCTCGACCTGACGACCGCCGCCACCTTCGGCTGCGGATGCCAGAGCGGGAAGAAACAGTCCAGCGCCAATGGCGCTCGCAAGCAGGCCTGCGCGATTGCGCACTCGCTTTTGCATTGTGTTTCCCCTCTGTGAGAACTAGTAAACCCCTCGAGTAGACACCTTCCGCATTCTCCAATGCAGAACTACTTCAGACGTTATACGAGCCTTGTCCCGGACATGCAAACTGGAATGTAGTTATGCCGAAATAAAATATCGGGCTTCAGATGTCTGTGAATCCGCCGTGCCGACCTTTGCCCGCAGCAAAACGTGCGGCGCCTGCCCTTGTCTCCCCAGAGTGGATCACCGCAAGCCCGAGGCGGGTTTCCTCCTGCAACGCTGCTTCCTGAGGAAGCGACCATTGCAGGTACGACGACTCGCGGTCTGAGCGCATGCACTTCTGTGGGAAAGTAGACAGCGCAGCCGCAAGTTCGATAGCCGCTGCAAGTGCCTGACCTGGTTCGACCAGACGATTGGCCAAACCCATCATCCGCGCTTCTTCGCCGCTCACCCCTCGGCCTGTCAGGATCAGATCCATGGCGTGACTGTGGCCAATCAACCGTGGTAGACGGATCGTCCCGCCATCAATCAAAGGGACTCCCCAACGTCGACAATAAACGCCGAACACCGCGTCACGGGCGGCAACACGCAGGTCGCACCAGCACGCGAGCTCAAGTCCGCCGGCGACCGCATGCCCTTCGATGGCAGCAATGACCGGTTTGGACAACATCATCCGGGTTGGCCCCATTGGTCCGTCACCATCAAGTTTCACACGATTCCCGCGCCCGGTAGCGACGGCCTTGAGGTCGGCGCCCGCGCAAAAAGTGCCTTCTGATCCGGTCAGAACAGCCACGTCCTGTGTCTCGTCGGTATCAAACTGTCGAAATGCAGCCGCCAGGAGCGCCGCTGTAGGGCCATCCACCGCATTGCGGGCTTGTGGCCGGTTGATGGTAATGATGCTGGTGCGGCCGCGAATTTCTGTTGTGACGTCGGGCATGTGATCTCCGGTAGATCGGTTATCTATTTGATTCAACGGGTTGGGGCAGGAAGCTCATCGCGTCATTATGTAGAAGGAGCGGTCTCCCGACCGCGATTCTTGGGGTCATCGAAGATCGCGATCAGGAGATCGCTCCCACAATACTTACACCCACTTTTCACTTACACCCAGTTTTCGGCAGGCATTGTGGGAGCGGTCTCCCGACCGCGATCCCCGGCTCCCGCAGCGAAAGTGGACCACCCCTATTCCTGATCTTGCGACAACTCATACCGCAGGATTCTGCCACCCTCCGTAGCTGATTCCAGCGCGACCCACTCTTTATCGTCTTTGTACCAGACATCGATCTTCAGCTTGTCAGCATGCAGTGAGTAGCGATTGGCGCTGGTTTCGATGCCTCGTACCTGCAGCGTCTGCGTGCCGAGTGATTCGACCCTCAGTCGAAGGTAGTCACCCGTCTGGGCGTTGAGAAGTCTGGTTTGTTTGAGTATCAGCGGATTCCAGTACGCAAAACCCATGATGCAACCCTTCAGGGTTTTTTCATTTTTCAAAGTGGTCAATTGAAAGAGTCCGTCGCGGATCAGGCCGTCGACCTTAAAGCGGCCGCTGTTTTCGCTGGTTGCCGAGTTGATGCTTTGAAGGCAGTCGCCGCGCCAGTGTTCGCGCGCTCGGTGTTGATAACGGTAAGCCTCGATGAAGAGGATCTTGACCCGAAAACTGGCATCGCTTTCAACTCTGACCTCGGCACCTTCGCCGAGTACGGCAAAACGGTGAGTACCAATCGGCTTGCCGTCGAGGAGGGCGTTGTAGTTCCACACCCGGCTGGTCTGCGCGGTAGCAAAACCTGGCAGCACGGTTAACTGAACGAGGATAAGAGCGAGGATAAGTCGGGTATAGCGCATGCGGTTATTCATGGAGTGACCGGTTGTGGCTGTGGAGGAAAGCCGTTCAGTCGGCTTGCCACAATGGCAAGCAGCGGTGTCGCGGTCGCCCAGCCTATGGCGAGCGTTATCAGCGCCGGCTGTTGATCGTGAAACTGCATGGCACCCAATCTGGCGCCAGCGAGGTAGGCGAGCGGACCACCGGCGGCGCCGAGCACCACGGCCAGAATCAGCTTCGACTTGATCCAGGTCATGCTGACGTTGAAGGTGGTGGCGAACAGCATCCAGAGCGTGACCATCCAGATTGGCGCCGTACCCGGGAACACTGCGCCTTCGGCAAAACTGATCCAGCCGGTCTGCAGCAGCGCGGTATCAAAGAGCCAACCCATCGCTCCAGCGATAAGAATCAGCTTGAGTTCGGCTGGACGATCCTGCGCGGTTCTAAGGTGCCAGGCGAGGATAGCCAGAGCAATTCCAGCGCCCGCAATCGGGTAGTGCCAGGCGCCACCGAGTACGCAGGCGAACCATCCAAGTTGAAAGGCGGCGAAGTTGGCGAGCAAAAAAATTCCAGGGCGAAGCAGCTCTTGCCAGTATGCCAGAGTCATTCTTCGGTCACCCTCGTGTTGCCGTCTGCGGGGATTGTTAAGATGTTAGGAGACTGAGCAAATCCAAGACATCCTAAAGTAGCGGCACACCCCAGTTGGAGAAACCCTGAAGTGACCACGCACGCTGACAAGAATTCCGTATCCAATCGAATCCGCTCCCGTATCCGGGCCGCAGGACGACGGTTTCATGCCAACGACAACATCCACGAATTCATCGAGCCCGGCGAACTCGAAGAATTGCAGTCCGATTTACAGGCTCGATTGCAGGAAGTGCTGGAGACTCTGGTGATCGATACCGAGAGTGACCACAACACGCAAGAGACCGCCAAGCGCGTCGCCAAGATGTATGTCCGGGAGGTGTTTGGCGGGCGGTTCACACCGATGCCACCGGTCACCGAATTCCCGAACGTCGCACTGCTCAACGAACTGATGATCATCGGTCCCATCACCGTTCGCAGTGCCTGCTCACACCATCTGTGTCCAATCATGGGTCGCGTGTGGGTTGGAGTGATGCCAAATGAACAGTCGGCGTTGATCGGCCTTTCCAAATACGTTCGCCTGATCGATTGGGTGCTTTCCCGTCCGCAGATCCAGGAGGAGGCGATCGCGCAGTTGGCCGACCTGCTGCAGGAAAAAATGCAACCCGATGGATTGGCCATCGTCATGGAAGCCGATCACTTCTGTATGCAGTGGCGTGGTGTCAAGGACATGAATTCGCGGATGACGAACAGCATCATGCGTGGTTCGTTCCTTAAGGATCCCAATCTGCGTCGGGAATTTCTTTCGCTGATGCCCGGCAACAAACAATAAAGGGTGGAGGGGAACAGGATGTTGGTACGACTTCTCTACGCCAGTCGGGCCGGCCAGGTCATCGACGCGCCACTGCTCGAATCGGTGCTGGCAGCGTCGGTGCGCAACAATGCCGAACATGGCATTACCGGAATTCTTTGCGCCTATCAGAACGGGCACATTTTTGTGCAGGCGCTGGAAGGCGCCCGGGATGAAGTGAGCCGCCTCTATAACATCATCGTCAAAGATCCTCGGCACGTTGATGTCACGCTGCTTCATTATGAAGAGATCACTGAGCGATCATTTTCCAGCTGGCGAATGGGGCGAGTGGATCTGAACCGCGTCAACGTCGGTACGATCATGCGTTACTCCGCGTATAACAATCTCGATCCGTTTTCACTCTCGGGAGAGACAGCGCTGGCGTTATTGTTGGAGCTGGCAACCACGACCACTGTCCTGAGCAGGAACTAAGTGTTGTGGGAGATCTCGTGTGTTGTGGGAGCGATCTCCTTATCGCGAATAGCGCTGGCCAAAGGTGTGGGAGCGATCTCCTGATCGCGAATCATGACATCACGAATCGCGGTCAGGAGACCGCTCCCACAAGAGGGCTCCCTCCACAAGAGACCTCCCTCCACAAGCCGCAAGAGACCTACCACAAGAGACCTCCCACAAGCGGCCGCCCACCATAAAAACCAACCCTGAGGATTGACCTATGACGAACCGAATGCTGACGATGCTCTTGTTCACCTGTCTTGCACCGCCGGCGTTGGCCGATCAGCTAAGTGCTACGGGCATTGGTGTTCGTGATCTCGAAGTGTCCAAAAAGTTCTACGCCGAAGTGCTTGGACTGACTGTGCTGCGCACGTACGAGCTTGGCTACCTCAATGAAATCGTGCTTGGGTTTCCCGAGGGGCCAGAAGGGCCAAAAGGACCAAAACAGAAAGGCGCGGTTGTCGTGCTGATGAACTGGCCTGACGACAAAGACAGGCAGTACGACGGCAACAATGTGAAGCTGGTGTTTGATGTCGCCGATCCAGCGGCCGTGATCGCGAAAATCCGTGCCCTGGGTGGCAAGATAGATCGCGAGGCAACCACTTCGGAAGCACTGCCAGGTGCGATCATCGGGCTGGGTCGGGATCCGGACAACACCGTCATCGAGGTGATCAAGCGTTAAGGATTGACGGACCGCGTCATCGTTTGCCTGGCAGGAACACCGGGACCGGCGGAATTCGACCGCCGGCCAGTGTCCACAAGGCGAGTGAGATCTCGATGACGACCGTCACGGCAGCGAGGCCCCAGCCAATTTGCCGGGTCAGTACGGTTGCGGGGTGCGCCTGCGGTAGCCACCATTGGAACGTGGCGAGGAACATGGCGGTCGCAACAAAACCTGGCCAGGACATTGCCAGGAACTGGCGTCGGGAATTGGCTTTCGAATCGAAGTTGAACAGAAAGGGCGACAGCAGTGAGCGGGCCGGGGTGATCACCGCGTTGGCCTTCGTGGCACCCAACCAGTGGCCCCACTCGTGCAGTTCAAAGACGACCAACCCTGATATGACCGCAGCCGGAACAGCCAATACCGGAGCTGTCGCGCAGAGGGTCCAGAGTGACAGGGCAAGCAGCAACAAAAAGGCATCGCGAGCGACGAATCGGGACATGACAATTTTGAGTGATCGATCAGGTTGCATCTTGCCTGCAAGCCTGATCAATTGGCCACGTTATTTCGATCCGGGTGGCAGCTGATATGAGAGGGGAGCAGGTATGAGCGGGGATCAAAGACTGTCCGGCAAGACGTGCATTGTCACGGGCGGCGCTAGTGGTATCGGTGAGGCCGTGGTCCGTCGTTTTGTGCAGGAAGGCGCAGAGGTGATGATTGCTGACAGGAATCTGGCTGGTGCCCAGAACCTGACACAAATCCTTGGCTCGCAGGTCTCGGCGATTGCGTGCGATGTTGGCAGCGAACTTGCGGTCAAGGAGGTCGCTGATGCGGCCATACGCCGATGGGGGCGGGTGGACGTTCTGGTCAACAACGCAGGCTCTGAACTGAATCGCAGTTATGACCAGACCACGGTCGAAGAATGGGACCGTGTGCTGGATACCGATCTCAAAGGGCCTTGGCTCTTCTGCAAACATGTCGTTCCACACATGGTCAAAGCCGGTCGCGGTAGTGTGATCAACGTGTCTTCACTCAATGGTCTGGTGGGTTTTCCGCTGTCAACCGCCTATGGTAGTGCCAAGGGTGGCTTGGTCGTCTTCACGAAGGACATTGCGATTGAACTCGCGCAAAGTGGTGTGCGTTTCAACTGTGTGTGCCCGGGTGTCATTGCCACACCGATGATGGAGCGATGGACGGATCTGATGCCCGACAAGGCTGAGGCTCAAAAGATGCTTCGTGGCGTCATGCCCATTGGACGGATGGGTACAGCCGAGGAAGTGGCGGGTGCCATCTTCTTTTTTGCCTCCGATGATTCAGCACTCTGTCAGGGGGCGGTGTTATCAGTCGATGGCGGTTTTGTTGCCCAATAACAATACGATGGCGCCGGTGGGCTTTCGGCTGGCTCGATTTTCGGGGCCGGTATGGGGAAAGAGAAAGCGCGGAATGATCAAGTGCGGAACGAGATAGAACTGAGATGAAGAGTCTTCTGAAAACATCTCAACAGCGTCCAGTGGCCAGACCTTTGCTGCTGTTTGCGCTGCTGTGCATCGCGAGCGTCGGCCTCTTTGTCATACAGACCGTGCTGGACGGCTCAACGCCGCAGAGTTTCGCGGCGTGGTTGCGTGCCTATGAAGTCGAGCGCGCGCAAGACGTGCTCGGCAATCTCGCACAAGTGCTGGCAGCAGTGCTTGCTGTCGCGGTCACGGTGGTGGCAATCGTTGTTGAACTGGCCGCCAACCGTTATAGCCACGAGATCACTCGACTGTTCCTGCGCGAACCCGTCAACCTCGTGGTCCTCGGTCTGTTGGTGATCACGACCGTGCTGTGCGTATGGACTGTGGTGTTCATGAGCGACGCCAACCCGGATGCGCTGTTGCCTCAGGCCGGCTTCGTGCTGACACTCGGGCTCGGTACGCTCAGTCTCTTGCTGCTCGTTCCGTACATGTATTTCGTGTTCACCTTCCTGTCACCGGTCAGCGTCATCGAACGGATCTGCAGGGATGCGTATGGTGTCATCCAGAAGGTGAATGGCAAGCACATCGAACGGGACCAGCGCCGCGTCCTGGAAGCTATAGACGAATTGCAGGACGTCACCCGCAGTGCCTTGCAACAAGGTGATCGCAGCATCGCCATGGCGTCTGTCAACGCAATGGCCACCTTGCTGTTCGATTATGCGATGGAGCGGGCACGCATGCCGGCGGCCTGGTTTGCGGTGTCTGGAGCGGTGGCTGAAGATCCCGACTTCATTGCGCTCGCGCCGGAGTACGTCCAGGAGGTCCGAGAACGAGGCACCTGGCTGGAACAAAAGATATTCCGCCGTTATGTTGCATTGATGGGGCAGGCGTCGCCACAGGCCAGGGATGTGGCCTACCTGATCGGCATCAATACGGGTCGCGTCGCCATGGAACTTGGAAATTCCAGGCCTGAACTGCTTGAGCTTTCGCTGCGCACGTTCAACAGTTACCTGCGAACCACCATCGGCAGCCGGGATGTACGGACTGCCTACTACGTGATGCACCTGTACCGTCAGATTGCGGAGCATCAGCTGGAGCAGAATCAAGCGCGAACGAGTATCGAGATAGCAACGTACATTGCCGAGTACGGACGGCTGGCGCAGAAGATCGGGCTTACGTTTCTGCTCGAAACCGCTGCCCATGATCTCGTGGAGCTGATCGAGGGGGCTGCTGACAAACAACTCGACGCCGTTGATCCGCTGCTCGATATCCTGCTCGACCTGGATCAGGAGGCGAGAGCTGAAGACCAGGTGGAGAGTCTTCTCGGGGTGCGGCGCGCACAAATTCAGCTGGCAACCGGCTTTCTGCTGCGTGGTTGGTTGGCACGAGCTGATCGTGTGGTCGATGATCTTGCAATGGAACGACCCGAGCGTCTTGAGCGCCTGCGGGTTGGCCTGGAAACCGATGATCGACAGCAGTTCTGGGAACTCACCGACCGCGGGACAAATTTTGCCTGGCTTTCGCCGGCTCGACGCCCACATCTGAAGACCCTGTTTGAGGCCTTGTCGGCGCGTGCTGCGGGCAGGTCGGTCACTCAGCCCGGATTAACGCCGTTCTGATGTGTCCAGAAGCGACTGCCGCACAACCCATCGCGGCACCCATCGCAGCGTCGCGCAGCCCTCTCCGCTGCGGGAGCGGTCTCCTGGTGGGAGCGGTCTCCAGACCGCGATTGTTGGGAACATCGAAGATCGCGATCAGGAGATCTCCCACAGACATTGGGTATCGCGACTTTGTGGTCTCTTGTCCCTTGTGGGAGCGGTCTCCTGACCGCGATTGTTGGGATCATCGAAGATCGCGATCAGGAGATAGCTCCCACAAACTCACGGAACCAACGGTTCGCGATCGGGAGATCTCCCACAGGGCGTTTTTACTCGACCTCTCATGACTAAATCTGCCAACTTCATTGTGACCTTCCGGTTTGATTTCCGCTGTTATCCCGACCTTCTCTGCAGTCAATCGTTCCGAAGGTCTGAATACCCCTGCACAGCATTTTCGGTTACGTAATTTTTGTCCAATTGAGGTTAGCATTCCTTTTTGCCTGGAGGCCCAACCCATGACCGTTGAATCCCTGCTGGCTCGTCGTGATCGTGCACTCGGTAAAGGGGCAGCGCTGTTTTATGAGGAACCGCTGCATATCGTTCGGGGACAGGGGGCTCATCTCTTTGATGCGGATGGCCGCCGATTCGTCGACATGTACAACAACGTACCCTGTGTTGGCCATGCCAATCCTGCCGTTGTTGCGGCGATGACCCGGCAACAATCCACGCTGAATGTGCACAGCCGTTACGTGCACGAAGGCATCATCGAATACGCAGAACGACTGGCGACCCTGCATGGACCGCAGATTGAGTCAGTTGTTTTCAGCTGCTCTGGTACGGAGGCCAACGAAGTCGCACTGCGCATGGCGCGCATCGCCACCGGCAAGCGAGGTATTGTTTTCAGCAATGGCACCTACCACGGCAACAGTGAAACGGTCGGCATGCTGAGTGGCGGACGCCGCCAGTCGTCCACCAGCCCTGAGATTGCGTCGTTTCCATTCCCTGATCTCTATCGTCCGCTGGCGGTTTGTGTGGACGAAGGCAGCCTCGTTGATGCCTATATCGAACGGATTGATGCGGCGATTGAGAAGCTCGAGTCCAGTGGTGCCGGGGTCGCCTGTCTCATCGTCTGCTCGATCTTTGCCAATGAAGGATTGCCGAATGTACCGGCTCAGTTCATGGCACGAGCCGCTGCGCGGGTGCGCGCTGCTGGTGGATTGATCATCGCTGATGAAGTCCAGGCCGGGTATTGCCGCACGGGTCGATGGTGGGGCTATGAGGTGACGGGCTTCACGCCGGATATCGTGGTCACCGGCAAGCCGATGGGTAACGGATTGCCACTCGCTGCGACCGCGTCCAGCCAGGACATCGTTGGGCGATTTCGTGCCGCGACACGATACTTCAACACGTTTGCATCATCGCCCCTGCAGGCTGCCGTCGGGATGGCTGTGCTTGATGAAATCGAGCGGCTGGATTTGCGGCGCCATGCCGAAGTTGTTGGTTCGGCGCTGACGGCGAGACTTTCTGAGCGAGCACCTCGTCATGACTTCATTGGTGAGGTGCGTGGTCATGGACTGTTCATCGGCATCGAGATGGTGAAGAGCAAGGCGAGCCGAGAGCCGGATGTCGGGCGCGCTTTGGTTTTTGCCAATGAGTTGAAGAATCGCGGTTTTCTGACCAGCAACGCCGGTGCCCTGGGCAATGTCCTGAAGATCCGTCCGCCGCTGGTTTTTTCGCAAGCGGATGCGGATGAGTTTATGACCGCCTTCGATGCAACCCTTGAGTCGGCGGAATGACAGACGGGCAGACACAAGCGCGCTATCAGTCGGCGGCCAGAGAGGCGATTGGCTCCTTTCCTGTGACGTTCCAATCACTGGCCCTGATTAACGTGTCAGAGAACATCACGTGGCGCGTAACCGATAGGGTTGGTGCGCGTTATGTGCTGCGACTGCATCGCCCCGGCTACCACACACTCGAAGAGCTGAATGCCGAGCGTTTGTGGATACGCGCACTGGACGCAGCTGGCATCGGTGTCCCTCAGGGCATCCGCACAGTAAGCGGTGCGGAGTACGCGACCGTACGGATCGGCGACACTTCCGAGTGGCGGTATGCAGGTCTCGCACAATGGGCCGATGGCGAAGTGCTGGGTGATCAGATCGAATCCCAGAGCGGATTTCTGGAAGACCCTGAACGGGTTGATCGATGGTTTGGTCAACTCGGCGCGCTGATTGCAGTCATGCACAATCAGGCCAGCGCGTGGACTGTGCCGACGGCATTCAAACGACATTCGCTGGACGCCGATGGATTGATGGGTGAGGCGCCATTCTGGGGTCAGTTCTGGGAGCATCCTGAGCTTGCGGCTGAACAGTCTGCGCTCTTGTCACAAGCGCGTGTACGCTTGTTTGCAGTGTTGAATCGACTCGAGAAGTCTTCGGAGACCTACAGCGTCATTCATGCTGACCTGCACTCGTTCAATCTGCTGGTACACGGGTCGACGCTTTCGGTGATCGACTTTGATGACGCCGGCTTCGGCTGGCATGCCTACGATCTGGCGGTGGCGCTTCTGCCTTATCGGACGGCGAAAACCTTCAGTAAAGTTCAGGACGCAGTGCTGCGGGGGTATCGCAGTCGTCGTCCCCTGGCGGAGGCCGTGACGGCGATGATCCCGACCTTCCTGCTGGTCAGACGTCTCGCCATTGTTGGCTGGATGATGCATCGGCCGGAGCTTGGTCGCTCGCTTGCGCCGGCGGCGGTAGATTCATTGTGCACAGCAGTAACGGCCTGGCGCGAGCCCTGAACCGTGTCAGCCGATGGACGCCTGCAAGGCGTCATCAAAAATAGCCACCGCTCGGGTCCACCCTGCGGATGCGCCACGGATCTTGTGCGGGAAGCAGGATACGTAGAATCCGTTTCCAGGCAGTGATTCGAGGTTGTGCAGTTTTTCGATGTGGCAGTAGCCAATGTCGCGGCCAGCCTTATGACCTTCCCAGATCAGTGATGCATCTTTTGATGCCGCGTACTTGCCGGCGGTATGCACAAATGGCGCGTCCCAACTCCAGGCATCGGTGCCCGTGAGGCGCACGCCGCGTTCCAGCAGATACATGGTGGCCTCGTAACCCATACCACATCCTGCGGACACATAATCAGGATAACCGTAGCGCGAACCGGCACGCGTGTTGATCATGACGATCTCGAGGGGCGACAGGGTGTGGCCGATCCGGTCCAGTTCCGCAGCAACGTCATCGGCGGTTACCACATAACCATCAGCGAATCGTCGGAAGTCGAGTTTCACGCCTGGCTGGAAACACCAGTCGAGTGGTACCTCATGAATGGTCAGGGCAGATTTTTTTTCACCCAGAGCAGCGTCCATGGTGCTGTGAAAGTGATACGGCGCATCGAGGTGTGTGCCGTTGTGAGTCGAGAGCTGAACGGTTTCGACCGCCCAGCCTTCGCCGTCGGGTAGATCTTCCTTGCGTAGTCCAGGGAAGAACGGTTCGATCTGCGCAAAGGTATTTTCGTGGGTGAAATAGCGGATCTTCGGCGCCATGCCTGGAGGATCGGAGGCAACGTCGTTTTCCAGAAAGATGGAGAGATCAACGAGACGACGTGGCATGTGAGCTCCTAAGGAGACAGGTTCAGGGTCAGGGATGATATCGGACACGCGCGCGTTCACGATTGCAACATTTTGTGGGAGATCTTCCGATCGCGAACGGTTGGTTCCTTGACTTTGTGGGAGCGATCTTCTGATCGCGATCTTGGATGATCCCGACAATCGCGGTCAGGAGACCGCTCCCACAAGAGAACACAAACTCACGATACGCAATGTTTGCGGGAGATCTCCTGATCGCGAACGGTTGGTTCCGTGACTTTGTGGGAGCGATCTCCTGATCGCGATCTTCGATGATCCCGACAGTCGCGGTCAGGAGACCGCTCCTGCAGCGGAGAGGGCGGCCCGACGCCACGATGGGTTGGGCGCCTGCAGCTTTCCGACTATTGTCGAATCAATGCTAACAAGCCTCATTCGGACCAAACAGACTTGTTTGTGGTCCAGGAGCGGCGTACAACGCCCAACCCGTCCTCCAACCCGACACAAGTCTGGAAGGTGCTTCATGGCAAGCCGTCGCCCAGTCACCCGTCTTCAGCCACCCAGGCAACTGCTTCGGAAACTCACGGACAGCCCGGCCCTCCCTGCATTCGTACGCCAGCTACCATCGCCCGTTCTGAAACGGCTGATCGAACATGTCGGTGTGCGCGATGCCGGCAGTCTGGTGGCGCTGACCACCACCGATCAGCTGCGCGAAGTCTTCGAAGAATCGCTGTGGCAGACGCTGATACCCGGCCAGGCGGAAACGCTGCGCCCGGAGAAATTTATGGAATGGCTCGATGTGTTGCTGGAGGTCGGCTCGAGCTTTGCCGTCGAACGACTCATGGACCTGGGTGAACCATTTGTGGTCCTCAATTTTTCGCCGCTCATCACCGTGTTCGAAGCGAGTGTCGCGGCCGAACACCAGGACCCACCACCGTGTGCCTGCGTGTTATGCCAATTGTCCGAACGGGGTGAGGGGTTCCTGATATTCGGTGACTACGTGGTGGTCGCCCGCCATGCGGATGAGTGGGAGAGTATCCAGATGGCGCTGGAGGGTTTTGAGGATGAAGACTCTGAATTCCTGCGACGGGTTCTTGCCCGATGTTGCAACGCGCCCACGGTGCTGGGTTATGCCGACGACGGACAAGCACTGCTTGAAGACGAGACCTTCGAACGCGAACAAAAACGTGAACGCAGCGGTTTTGTCACACCACCCATGGCCGCCCGATTCCTGAAATCAACACGACTGGCTGGACTGACAGAACTATCCACACAGACAGACTATGACCCGATCAGTCAACGCTACTTCGAACAGCTTGCTTCCGCGAGCCGAAACTCCGTGCAGGTCAACTCGGAAACCCGTCCTGAACCGGAAGAAGACGTCTATCAATCGACGGTCTCACCCATCGAGCTGCGTGCACTCGAAACGGCGCTGGCCGATGCGCAGATCATTGGCGATGAAAAACCTTTGCGTCTCACGGGTCCCACCGACCACAAAGAATCGGTGCTGCCCCTGCAGGCGTATCTGGATCGTTTGTTGATGACCAATCCGGCAGCGTTCACAAGCCGGCTCGGTGAACTCGTGTTTCTTGCCAACGTATTGATGGCCGGCAGCTGGTATCGGGGTGCGCGCTTTAAGGAAGATGAAGCTGCACAGGCCGCGCTGGCTTGTGCCAATCTCGGGCTGGACTACCTGCTTGGCGGCCAGGGCGCACGGCGACCTGTTGATCGTTTCGAGGTGGTCGAAAGATCACTCGAGGATGAGCCGGGCATCGTCGGCCTGTTCCGGATCGGCTGGAATCTGCTGCAATCGCTGCCGGTGCGGGGAGCGCAGGCGTTGATTGCGGCGCTTCGCGCAGACCATGTGCGCGAGCAGTTGCTGCGCAAGACCTGGATTGTCGATGAGATCGAAACTGCGCTGTGCAACCCTGACATTCTCGATCTCATCGAACGGGGAGAATTTGAAGATGTTGGTGACAATCTGCTGCTCCTGAACCTCATCCTCGACGTGCGGGCCTGTCAGTGTCTGCGCACCCTGATCAGTGACTTTCCGCGGTACCCGATGCAGTTGACCATCGGCTTCAGGCCACCCCAGGCGACCAGCAGCGAGAGCCGACACCTCAGCTCAATGCAACAGTTCACGAAGGTGATCAGCTTCTTCGAAGCGCTGGATGAACATCTGAAAATCTAGCCGTCACCACTCCGCCTGCCCTAGACTGCGCGACTTTTCCCAGCGCCTTATGCCCAAAAAATTGGGGCTGCTCAGGCGCGAGGTTTGGCCGGAGTCATGGATGTCTGACGCAGTACCGCACATCGCGGCGATTTCCCATCGACGGGTTTATCTCCTGCTTTGTGGCAGCATCGCCGCACAGGCGCTGGGACAGAGTGCGATGTTTGCCGTGCTGCCATCGATTGGCCGCGAGGTTGGTCTGCTTGAAATCCAGGTTGGCGCGATCATCGCGGCATCTTCGCTGGTGTTCTTCTTTGCGGGTCCGTTCTGGGGCCGAGCCAGTGATCGATTTGGCCGGCGCAAGGTCTTCTTGATTGGGCAACTCGGTTACGTCATCGGTGGGTCGCTGTTTGCGGCCAGCTTCTGGTTTGCGCTGGAAGGGTTGATGGCGCCGTTTTATGCATGGCTGTGCATGATCGGCGCGCGCATGACGCAGGCGACCCTCATGTCTGCCTCGCAACCGGCGGCAGGTGCTTACGTTGCAGACATTACCGGTGCTGGCAGTCGTGCCAAGGGGCTCGCGCGGATCGGCGCGGCGAACAATCTGGGGTCCATTGCAGGACCTGCCATCGGCGGGCTGTTGGCGACTGTCTCGTTGTTGGCGCCGTTCGTGCTGGCAGTGGCCTGTGTTGCGGTGGCAGCAGTCTTATCCTGGATCTATCTGCCCTCGGCCCCAACGGCGCCAAGTCAGACACGGCGACCCAAGGTGGGATTCACGGATCCGCGTCTGCTGCCCTGGATCATCCCCGGCATCCTCATGTTCATGGGCGCAGCGGTTGTGCAACAGACACTGTCGTTTCGTATTCAGGATTCACTGCAACTGGATGCGGCGGCCGGGGCGAGTGCGTTTGGGTACACGATGGTGGGCTCCGCAGTCGCCGGATTACTGGCGCAATCGGTGATTGTTCAGCGGGTGTCACTTTCACCAGCCGCCTGGTTAGGCATCGGTCTGCCTTTGATTACCGTGGCGCTGCTGATTATGGCGGTGTTTGTGTCGTTCAATGCCTTCCTCGTCGCCAATGTCTGTATGGGACTCGGCATGGGGTTTGCCGGCGCTGGCTTCAGCGCAGGGGCCTCCCTGGCTGTGACTGCGGAAGAGCAGGGCGGTGTCGCGGGCATCAGCGCGGCGTGTTCGTCGGCCGGTTGGATCGTTGGACCGTTGATGGGGCCGGGTCTGTACCGGTTGATGCCGGAGCTGCCGTTTTTGTTGACGGCGCTCATGGTAGCCACTGCTGCGGCCTACGTTTTGTTGCGGGTTCGTCGTGGATCGCGTCCTATCTCTTGAGCGGGCAACCGGCGGTGGCGTCATGAACAGTCGTGCAGTTGGGTTATGGGGTCGACTGTTTGTCGATCAACGATTCGTAGCCGGCTTGTTTCTGCTGATCCTTGGTTTATCACCGATGGTCGAGGCCCGTCGCACCGGTCCGGTTCGGACCGAACCCATCGACATGGTCGTCATTCACTCCACCGGTGGGCCATTCTGTGATGCCTCGACCGGGCAACCGATCTGGGTAGTGGCAGGCAACCTTGCAGAGAATATCCGCCAGATCGAAGCGCATCCGGTACTCGGCATTCACTACATGATCGATCGGGATGGCACGACTCACGAAAGCGTGCCCGAAGCCCAGCTGGCCCACCATGTGCGCAGCTACAGCGGTCGGTCCATTGCCATCGAACTGATCAATGACGGCGACGGCGTCGATCCTTTTGCCGAGGCGCAATTGTCCGCGCTGGTGACGCTGCTGCAGGACATCGTCTGGCGGCGTGGGATCAAGCGCGATGGAATAAGGCGTCACTCCGACCTCGATCAGGGGCCACTGCCTTGCGATCGCTCGCGCCGGCGCAAGGTGGACCCGGGTGATGCCTTTCCCTTTGTGCAGGTACTCACTCGAGTATTCGAACCAACTTCGGCCAGCGAGAATGGTGAAAATGCTGCGCAGGGGTATTCCGAGCTGCGGAACGATTGACCGGAGAGAAATTCGGGATTTCGTGACTTTGTGGGAGCGATCTCCTGATCGCGAACCGTTGGTTCCGGGACATTGTGGGAGCGATCTCCTGATCGCGATCTTCGATGATCCCGACAATCGCGGTCAGGAGACCGCTCCCACAAGAGAACACAACATCACGATACGCAATATCTGTGGGAGCTACCTCCTCCCACAAGAGAACACAAAATCACGATACGCAATATCTGTGGGAGCTACCTCCAACCACAAGAGAACACAAAATCACGATACGCAATGCCTGTGGGAGCGATCTCCTGATCGCGATTTTTGTAACAGTCCATGCCGAAAATCCGCTCAAGATGAATCGTTGGGGCGGCGCTGGTGGTCGCTGTGCGAGACCGCTCCTGCAGCGGGGAGGGCTCCTGATGATAAGATCGCGCCCTTTTCCGCAATCAGGGCAGGCGTCATCGTGTCAGTCATTCTTCAGTCTCTTCCCGTTGGTGCCAAGGTCGGCATCGCCTTCTCGGGCGGCCTGGACACCAGTGCAGCGCTGCACTGGATGCGGGCCAAAGGAGCCATCCCTTATGCCTACACCGCGAATCTCGGTCAGCCCGATGAATCCAACTACGACGACATTCCCCGCAAGGCACGCGAGTACGGTGCGGAACTTGCCCGACTGATCGACGCGCGTTCACAGCTGGTCGCCGAGGGCATTGCTGCGATTCAGAGTGGTGCCTTCCATATCACCACGGCAGGCGCGACCTATTTTAATACCACGCCCCTCGGTCGAGCTGTTACCGGCACCATGCTGGTGGCCGCCATGCGGGAAGATGACGTCAACATCTGGGGCGATGGCAGCACCTACAAAGGTAACGACATCGAACGGTTCTATCGCTACGGGTTGATGGTCAATCCGAATCTGCAGGTTTACAAGCCATGGCTGGATCAGACGTTTGTCGATGAGTTTGGCGGTCGAGCGGAGATGTCTGCGTATCTGCGTAACGCTGGTTTCGACTACAAGATGAGTGCGGAGAAGGCGTATTCGACAGATTCCAATCTGCTGGGTGCCACCCACGAAGCGAAGGACCTCGAGTTTCTTGACAAGGGCATCCGCATCGTCAACCCCATCATGGGCGTCGCGTTCTGGAGGGATGAGGTGGCAGTCAAACCCGAAACCGTTCGCATCACTTTCGAAGAAGGTGTACCTGTAGCACTCAACGGCGTGACCTACACCGACCCGGTCGCACTCATGCTCGAAGCCAACGCGATTGGTGGGCGGCACGGCCTTGGCATGTCGGATCAGATCGAAAACCGAATCATCGAAGCGAAGAGCCGAGGGGTGTACGAAGCACCCGGTATGGCCCTGCTGTTCATTGCTTATGAACGTCTGGTGACGGGTATCCACAACGAAGACACCATCGAGCAGTACCGAACCAACGGTCGACGACTGGGGCGGCTCCTCTATCAAGGCCGCTGGTTTGACTCGCAGGCGATGATGCTGCGCGAAACAGCGCAGCGCTGGATTGGCAGCGCCATCACCGGCGAAGTGACGATTGAACTGCGTCGGGGGAATGACTATTCGCTGCTCGATACTCAGAGTGCAAACCTCACGTATCACCCGGAACGGCTGACCATGGAGAGGGGTGAAGGCGCGTTCACTCCGGCCGATCGCATCGGCCAATTGACCATGCGTAACCTGGATATCGCCGACTCGCGGGACAAACTGTTTGTCTATGGACGGGCGGGCCTTTTGAGCGATGGCAAGGATGGTGTGGCCCGGTTGCTTTCGCCAAAAAAATCCTGACAGGAGTGTTCGAGGTGTTGATTCAACCATGCTTCCGCGTCAATGGCCGCAACGCGCGCAGGCAGCCGTTCGCAGTCCTGTTATCCACGATCCTGTTGTTGTCCGCGGTGACGGGTTGTGGTGCTTCGGATGAACCGCCACCGGTTGCCGATCCCGCTGCCACGAGAACGATCGAGCAAGGCACGGTGGTTGGTTACGCCCATCCTGGACGCGCCGCGCAGGTGTGGAAGGGAATTCCGTTTGCAGCGCCGCCAGTGGGTGATCTGCGCTGGCGTGCACCGAAGCTGCCAGCAGGTTGGGAGGGAACACGTGAGTCACTGACTTCCGGCAGCGAATGTCCTCAGCTGGAAATGCGGGACTCGAACACGGTGAAAGGCAAGGAAGATTGTCTTTATCTGGATGTATTTGCACCGCAATTTGATGTTGATGCTATTCCGCAAGGGGATGATCGTCGACCGGTGATGGTCTGGATACATGGCGGTGGCAACTCCATCGGCAGTGCGCAGGTTTACGATGCATCACGCCTGGTCGTCACGGGGGACGTGATTGTTGTGAACGTTCAGTATCGTCTTGGTGTACTCGGCTGGTTCAGTCATCCCGCGTTACGCGAGCGGACCACCAACGCGGACGATGCGTCGGGAAATTACGGCACTCTGGATACGATTCGCGCGCTTGAGTGGGTGCAGGACAACATCGCGGCGTTTGGCGGCAACCCGGACAACGTGACGATTTTTGGTGAATCCGCGGGCGGTGTGGATGTGTACGCGCTGTTGTTATCCCCCCGGGCGAAAGGGCTGTTTCACAAGGCGATCGCGCAGAGTGGTGTGCTGGTGAGTACTCCACGCGCCGATGCTGAGGGTTTTGCAGATGACCATCCGAGGTTTGTTCCAGGCGCCAACGAGCTGGTGCTGCGATATCTGCTGGCGGATGGCAAGGTGACTGATCGTGCTGCTGCCCGGGCCGCGATCAGCGACATGTCGAACGCACAGGTTGATGCCTATCTGCGTGGCAAGACTGCCGATGAGCTGCTCGAAATCTTCAGCGACAACGTCGGTGGTGCGATGTACTACGTGCCGCAGGTCATCCGCGACGGTCATGTCATTGTCGACATGGATCCTCTGCAGGCAGTGGCGACCCCTGGTGCTTTTAACGACGTACCCATCATCGCTGGAACCAACCGCGAAGAAACCAAGCTGTTTGAAATGTTCGGCTCGAAACATGTTCGTCGGGTCATGGGAATACCGGTCGGTGTAACCGACGAGCGCGGCTTTGATCTTGAAGGTGAGTACGGCGGCTTGTTATGGAAGGCTCAGGGCAGCGATGAACCGCTGGCCACCATGCGTGCCAGTGGACTAACCGATGTCTACGGTTATCGTTTCGACTGGGACGAACAGGGCAAGCTGCTGTGGGTTGACCTGTCCAGGCTGCTCGGTGCGGCTCATGCGATCGAACTCCTCTTTGTGTTTGGTTTTACCGACCTCGGCTGGTTTACCGATGTCATGTATGCGGATCAGCCATCGGCGTCAACGCTCTCGGCACAGATGCAGTCATACTGGACCAATTTTGCGCACACCGGCTCCCCAGGCCGCGGACTGAAGGGCGACCTGACCGAGTGGCAAGCGTGGGGTGAACAGCCGGGCGATAACACGTTCATGGTGCTGGATTCGGCGGCAGGTGGTGGTGTGCGGATGTCGAACGAGGCCGTCACGGTTGAGTCTGTGGTAACCAGACTCGATGCCGATACCCGCGTGGTCAATACGGAAGAGCGTTGTGGGCTGTATCGCCGAATGGTTCGTGGCTTCTATGTTCCCAAGGCGCTCGACTATGCGGCATTCCAGTCGGGGGCCTGTACGCAGTGGCCCATCGAGCAACCTGTGTTGAGTGGTGAGGGCGCCCACTAACCTCAAAACAACAATAGTTACGCAACCGAAAATGCTGAGCTACGGCACGATCGACTGGAGAGAAGGTCGGGATTGCAGCGGAAATCAAACCGTAAGGTCACGGCCAATGAAGTTTGCAGATTCAGTAACGAGCCGTCGAGTAAATGCGTCCTGTGGGACCGATCTCCTGATCGCGATCTTCGATGATCCCAACAATCGCGGTCAGGAGACCGCACCAAGAGACCGCCCCTGCAGCGGAGAGTGCTGCGCGACGCTTCGATGGGTGTCGCGATGGGTTGAGAGTCGGAAGCGTTACCGATTATTGTCGAATCAAGGCGAAGCTGAGACGACGTGATGCAGTCATGATGACCTTCGGGGTAATTGTGGAATGGCATCCACCGATGCAATCTCTTCCTCCTCAATGCAATTGGAGAGATCTCATGTCCACACGCTTGTTGCTGGTACTGACCGTCATCGTCGCCTTTGGTGCCCTTACTGCCGCGGCGGTTGTGGATGTCGGTTATTTCGGAATTCTCGAACCGCACTTCCAGAGTTGGGGTGGTGCCCAGGTATTTGTTGATCTGGTGATTGTCTGCCTGCTGGCCTGCATCTGGATGGTGAACGATGCCCCTTCCCGGGGGCTTAGTGCCTGGCCGTTTGTGCTGATTACATTAATTGCAGGCTCGTTCGGCCCGCTGTCGTATCTTGCGGTTCGTGAGTGGCGCGCAAGGACGATGGCACGATCAATTCCCTGAGCGCGGTAGTGATTTGACTCGACGGTGGTACTGCGCCTTCTGACATGCAGGCAGCCGTACCGGCAGCGATGGCCGAGGCCAGATGCCGTTCGGGACCGGCAAGATCGGGACAGGAGTACAGGCTGTAGATCAGTCCAGCCATGGCAGCATCACCGGCGCCAACCGTATCGATCACCTCCACCCTCGGAGGCCGCGCTTGCCAGATATTTGATCCCCTATAGAGCGTGGCACCATCTTCGCCGGATGTGCGCAGCAGCCAAGCCTGAGGAGCCCAGGCTCGTAATTGTGCAACCCCTGGCGCCGGATCGGTACAGCGAAACAGCCCACACAGATCTTCATCGGAAACCTTGATCACATCGGCCAGTTGGCACATGCGATCAAGTGTGCTGTCGTAACGCGCATCCATCAGCAGCCGATAGTTCGGATCGTAGCTGATGCGCCTGCCGAGCGACTTCAGCATTTCGGCAAGTTCGATCAATCTTGATGCGAGCGGTTCGCGGGCAAGGCTTATCCCGCCAAAGTGCGCCCACTCAAGTTCTTCGATCCAGCCCGATGGCAGCTGTGTCGGGTCGAAATGCAAATCGGCGCTGTTGTCACCGATAAAGAAGTACCGGGGCGTGGGCTTGGGGTCGACCATAGCGAGCAGTGGAGAGTAGGGGGCTCGCTGGATGAACCGAGTGTCCATCCCGGACGCTTCACTGGCCGTGACGATCTGGTCACCCAGCAGATCGTTACTGACTGCTCCCGCAAACGCAGCGGGCAGACCCAGACTGCACAAGGCACGGGCGACATTCCATGAACTGCCGCCGGGTATTGGCTGCCACCGATTGTCTGGCTGCCGAAGCATATCGGTGAGTGCTTCGCCAAAAGCGATGATGCGGGGCGGCGAGGGTGCGGGCTGAGTCATCGGGGTCATAAAGGCTTCCGGGACCTGATCTGATCAAGATCGGCGTTTCCCTGTCAATGTCGATCTGGGCATACTTCGCAGGAAGGGTCTGCGGCGCAGACTCCTGCGCAAGACAGTCACAACTACTGAGATTTCATGAGCACCAATTCCAATCCTTCAGGGTCCAATCCTTCAGGACCCAATCCGCCAGGCCGAGACCGCAGCGGAGCAGAAAGCCTGGTCCAGACCTTCGTCGATGCCGGTGTGAAGGTCTGCTTCACCAATCCGGGCACGTCGGAGATGCACTTCGTTGCGGCGCTGGATACCAATCCCGAGATGCGGTGTGTGCTCGGGCTGTTTGAAGGTGTCGTGACCGGCGCGGCTGATGGATACGGCCGTATGACGGGGACGCCCGCGGCAACCCTGCTGCACCTCGGGCCTGGCCTGGGCAACGGTCTGGCCAATCTGCATAACGCCAAAAAGGCGCGTACGCCGGTTGTCAACGTGGTGGGTGATCACGCTACCTACCATCGCAAGTACGATGCGCCGCTCAGTTCGGATGTGGAAGGTATTGCTCGTCCGGTATCTGGCTGGGTCAATGTTTCACACTCCGCCGATGATGTTGGCGCCGATGGTGCCCGTGCTGTGCAGGCTGCCTTGTCACCACCGGGTCAGGTGGCAACACTGATTTTACCGGCGGACACCGCCTGGAATCGCACGACGGCGGTCGCCAGGCCACTGCCTCGTCGTGTGCCGCGCCCGGTTGATTCCCAACAGGTTGATGCAGCGGCGAAGGCACTGCGAACCGGAGAACCAGCTGTGCTGCTGATGAATGGGGTCATTACCGCCTCGAGGGCTGCATTGGCCCAGCGCGTTGCCAAGGCGACAGGAGCACGCGTGTTGACCGATACCTTTGTGCCCCGCATGGCGCGAG
>JAYSTS010000371.1:0-9758 GCA_043719475.1 Gammaproteobacteria bacterium
CTTGCCAATGGCTACGGCCATTGGCGGCGAACCGCGCCTTGCCAGACACCTTGCAAGACTCGCTGAAATGACGCGAATTACCGACTCAGGACACTAGCACAACCCCATTACAACACGCCGCCAATGTCTTACTTCGTCACGCACGGCCGCAACTATCGTGTGAGTGCACTTCTCACGCACGAAAGAGCCTCCATGTCGAAACGAAGTCTTGCCTTGATCAGCCTGACCTTAGTCGTCGCCAGCACACCGTTGCGGGCAGCCGAACCTTTCGTGGATTCAACCCTGTCTCCGTGGGGGGCACTTTCTCCGTGGGGAGCACTGTCTCCGTGGGGTACACAGGGCGAAGTTGCGACACCGGTTAACGCGACCCTCGCACAATCTCAATTGGCTGCATTGGCGGACGAACGTGATCGCCTGTTGTGGGTCAAGGACTGGGGCGGTTTCCCGCAGATTCAACCTGCGCCGAACGAGATGGTGCTTGAGCTTGGTGTTGTCAATCCAACCGTCGACGTGCTGCGTGTGCGTCTGATACTGAGCAACGATCTGCCCGAGTCGTACGCCGCCGAGGCTGGTTCGCTGGCCAGTCAGACCTTCGACTTTGAACTACTCCAGGCCGTTCAGCGTTTCCAGGCTCGTCACGGTCTTGCCAGCGAAGGTACTGTCGACAACCTAACACTTGCGGCGATGAATATTTCGATCGAGCGCAAACTCGAAGAGCTCGCCAGCTCAATGCAAACCTGGCAAACCCTGGCGCAGGAGATCGCCGATGGCGAGCCATTTCTGCTGGTTAACACGACTGAAGGTGCGGTTCGGCTGTTTGCGGCGAATTCACAGCAACCGCAGTTGAGGTCGACTCTTCGTGTAACAAACAATGAAGAAATGACCGACAACAGCATCGATGAATTGTCGATCGATGCACGCAACGGTGCCGCCCACTGGGAGTTGGGCGAAGGGCAACTGCAGGTCGAACACCAGGAAGCACTCGTTAACGCCATTCTGTACACGGCCAATGATTGGGATCTTTCGACCATTCAGACTGCTGTGAATGCGGCGACCACAACGCCAATACCGTTGCAGCGCTCGGTAAACGTACATGTTGTTGCATTGCCCAACTGGGCAGACCAGGGGGTGGTGCGCTACCTCGATGTGGATAGGACAGCGAGTCCGAAGCCCAATTCGCGGCCTCTGCCACCGACGTTGATCGCCGACGCGGACTCTGTCCCTGTTGAACAGGGTCTTCGCGCCCGCTAAACCAGCACCAGAACACTCTGATCAGGTTTTCATGAGCTGGTACACTCGCGACTTTCTATCCATTCCTGGAGGGGAGCGCCGCGATGAAATTCACCTGGTTCAACCTGATGCCCTGGCCACATCTGCCCGATAACTTTCGGGAAGAGCATCGTTCGGTATGGGTAGATATTCCGAGCAGCCTGTACGACCCGGTTCGTGGCCACGAACTCTATAACGTCTATCTCGACGAACTCGAATACGCCGAATCGCTCGGTTATGACGGCATCGGCGTCAACGAACATCATTCCAATGCCTATGGCTTGATGCCGTCGCCAAACATCATGGCAGCCGCACTGGCGCGGCGGACGTCCCAGTCTGCTCTGGTTGTGCTCGGCAATTCGATCGCGCTGTATAACCCGCCGATTCGCGTGGCTGAAGAGTTCGCCATGCTCGACGTCATTTCCGGGGGACGACTGGTCGCCGGTTTTCCAGTTGGCACATCGATGGACACCAATTTCTGCTACGGACAGATTCCGGGCCTCACCCGGGAAAAGTACGCCGAGGCTCACGAACTGATCCGGCGTGCCTGGAAGGAAGACAAGCCATTCGCCTTCAATGGCCGCTACACCAAGCTGCGTTACGCAAACTGCTGGCCGAAGCCGATCCAGAATCCACCACCGATTTTCATTCCAGGTGGTGGGTCGCTGGAAACTTATGACTTCTGTATCGAGAACGACTACGTCTACTGCTACTTGAGTTATTCCGGATACAAGCGGGCAAAACAGTTGATGGATGGTTACTGGCAACGTGTAGAGGACGCAGGCAAGGACATGAGCCCTTATCGCGCAGGATTTGCCCAGACCATTGTCGTGGCAGAAAGCGATGCGGAAGCCGAACGCGACTATCGTCAGCACATCGACTATTTTTATAACAGGTGCCTGCACGTATACCCAGGATTCGCCGATGCACCGGGCTATCGAACCATCAAGACACTGAAAGCCAACGTCACCTCCCAGATGACACGCGCCGCCATCGGCGACGTGTCGAGCATGAGTTGGGATCAGCTGGTCAATCAGGGTTATGTCATCGCCGGCTCACCGGACACCGTGGTTGAAAAAATGAAGGAGATGATCACCGGACTGCGCGTGGGCAACATCTTCTGTCTCATTCACGTTGGTGACATGCCAAAGGACAAGTGCATGCGTTCAACGAAGCTGTTCGCTGAAGAAGTCATGCCCCGTCTGCGCAACATGTGGCCAGAGCACGCCAATGACGATCGGTTCTGGATTCACCCGGTAACACATGCCGCACGCGATGCTACCCCGTCGATTGCAGGAGTCTGATGAATGACGTTCCAGTTGTTGAAACTCAACGCCGCACCCGGCATCGAATACGAAATTCAGGTTCAGCAGGTCGGCACAGGGCCGGACCTTCTCTATCTGCACGGCGCGGGGGGATTGTTGAAGGATGACCCCTTCCTCGCTGCGCTGGCCCCTCACTTTCGTGTTTCCGCCCCTTTGTTACCAGGTTATGGCACCTCGTCCGGTGATACCCATCTGCGCGACATGCTGGATTTCACGTTGCTCGCCTACGACATCTGGGATGCGTTGAAACTGCACAGACCACTGGTGGTCGGACATTCGATGGGGGGCATGATCGCCGCAGAGATGGCTGCAATTGCGCCCGATCGGATTGACCGACTGGCTCTGCTTTGCCCGGCGGGTCTATGGCTGGATGACCATCCGGTTACCGACATTTTCACGGTTATGCCTTTCGAGTTGCCCGCGCTCTTGCTGCATGATCCGCAGCGACATGGTGCCTTATTGTCTGCGGGTGGTGATTTCGATGATCCTGAATACCTCACCGGATTCATGGTGGAAAACTCCAGGCGTCTGACCACCGCCGGCAAGCTGCTGTTTCCGATACCAGATCGAGGACTGGCGAATCGCCTCTATCGCGTCAAGGCACGTACCGAAGTGCTGTGGGGAAAATCAGATCGGTTGATTCCGCCGATCTACGCAAACGAGTTCACACGGTTGCTGCCGAACGCATCCGCAAGGATGTTCGATGCAGCAGGACACATGTTGCCCTACGAACAGACCGACGCAGTGGTGGCAGCCTTGCTGAACCTGCATAACTGACAAAGAAGACCACACAATGGACGCCGGGCTGTCACCAGCGGCTTCCAAGGCCCAACGTGTCCGAACCGAGTTAGGAGCACTCTTCCGACTCGGCTCGCCCATGATCGCCACGCAGATGTTCATCATGGCAACCGGTTTTCTCGACACGGCCATGGCGGGCAACTATGGATCGGCTGATCTGGCAGGTGTCGCCATGGCCGGCAATCTCATGTGGCCATTTTTCATGCTCATGACGGGTATCACCATGGCGTTGACACCCATCGTTGCGCAAGCTCGTGGTGCTGGAGAGATGCATCTTGCAGGAGAGCGAATTCGTCAGGGTTTGTGGTTGACCGTTCCCACGTCCATCGTCCTGGTCATCCTGCTCGCCAGCAGCAGGCCGATCTTTGTCTGGTCCGGGATCGATCCGGAAGTCACTCGAATCGCCGTCGGGTATCTCCAGGCCACCTGCTTTGGTTTACCACCAGTACTGATCTACGTCGCACTCCGGCAGACCAGCGAGGGACTTGGCCATACCATGCCGCCGATGTGGATAGCCGGTAGCGTGCTGCCACTGAACGCACTGCTCAACTATGCATTCATTTTCGGTGAATGGGGTTTCCCGGAAATGGGTGGCATTGGTGCCGGCTGGGCGACCGCAATCGTGTTCTGGGTGGAGTTGTTGGCGATGCTGCTAGTGACACGCAGACCCTACTTTCGCCTCACCGCTGCGTTCAGTACCTTCACGCCGCCCAATCCAGTCGAACTGGTGCGGTTGCTCAAAGTCGGCGTGCCGATCGGGCTGACTTTTTTCATTGAGATGACGATCTTCTCACTCATCGGTTTCCTCATTGGTCGAATCGGCGTGACTGAAGTGGCCGCTCACAGCATCGCGGGCAATCTCAACTGGATGACCTTTGTCTTGCCTTCAGCACTCGGCGCTGCGGCCGGCATTCGTGTTGGCTACTATGTTGGCGCGCAGGACCTTGCCGCTGCCAGGTTTGCAGCGCTGACCGCGTGGCGCTTCGCATTCTTTTACGCGGTGGTCGTCAGCGGGTTGCTGTTTGCGGGGCGCCATCACCTGGTATCGATCTACACTCAAGACCCGGCCGTGGCGTCCATGGCTGCAATTGTCCTGATCTTCATCGCCGTCTATCAAATCGCCGACGACACCCAGGCTGTTGCGGCCGGGACACTGCGTGGTTACAAGGACACTAGCGTGCCGATGGTGTACGGCATGGTCGGCTACTGGCTTATCGCCTTGCCTCTCGGCGCAGCACTCGCCAACGGGTGGATTGGAACATCGGCCTACGGTGTGTATGGCTACTGGGCGGGCTTGACGGTCGGACTAGGGCTGGTAGCCATCGCCTTGGGTGCCCGGCTGGTACGTACCAGTGCGCACCCGGAGCGGATCCTGCGATTTGCCGCGCGTTAGCGGGTCGCGGGGTGTTGCACGGCGGGCAATCGCGGTCGGAGACCGCTCCCAGTGTGCCGCATGTCCGGTGGTGTGGGAGGGGTGACGGGCGCAATCCCGTTACCCCGACCCGATCAAGATCGCACACTGGGAGCGATCTCCTGATCGCGATTGTTTTCTCTAATCGCGGTCGGAGACCGCACACAAGAGAAGACGGGAGCAGTCTCCCGAGCGCGAAATATTCTGGCTGCCCTTAAACCCCTACGACCACATCCTCGCTCCACCACACACCGTCATGGCCTGTCCGGTGATATAGGAAGAAGCATCGGACGCGAGAAACACTGCAAGCCCCTTCAAGTCTTCTGCTTCACCCAGGCGACGTAACGGCACCTGTTCCCGTGTACGTTTTTCGGACTCAGCGTTGTCCCACAACGCACGTGCAAATTCGGTGCGAATGAGCCCCGGACAGATTGCGTTGACACGCACACCATGAGGACCCAGTTCCAACGCCAGGTTGCGGACCAATGCGATGTCTGCAAGCTTCGAGATGTTGTAGGTGCCAAGCGTCTCCGAACCGGCAAAGGCGCCAGTGCTTGAGGTGATCATCATGGAGCCTCGACCTTTGGCAATCATGTCCGGAGCAACCATCTGACAGATCCAGTGATTGGCTTTCACGTTTGTACTCAGGATCTTGTCGAACGCGTCGTCCGGAATTTTCGACATGGGTCCATAAAACGGATTCACGCCGGCATTGCCGATCAGGATATCGATGGCACCCAATGTGTCGTGGGTTTTGTCGACCAATGCCTGCAACTGTTCCTTGTAGCCTGCATTACAGGCAATCGCCACGGCTCTGCCCGCTCCAAATCGATCGTTTATACCTTTGGCCACTGCATCACATGCATCCTGTTTGCGACTGGAGATGACCACTCGGGCACCGTGTTCTGCCAGACCTTCCGCCATGGCCTGCCCCATCCCCTTGGATGCACCTGTCAGCAGTGCAACCTTTCCCGTCAGATCAAATAAGTTCGTGTCAACCACAGTATCCCCGTTATTGTTAGCTTCAACCAACCAACGCTACCACCGCCATGTCGAGATCACTACCGTTGAGCGAGTTACCCCTCGCAACAGATTCGATTGGTTTGCTTGAAGGGTTGTCGACCACGCGGGCCATCAGACGCTACCGAGACGAACCGATCCCGGAGCAGGCGTTACGTGACATGCTGTTTGCAGCCACACGTGCACCATCCGGCTCCAATCGTCAGCCATTTCGGTTTCTGGTGCTCACTGATAGCGACGTGGCACAACGTGCGAAATCCCTGATCGCGATCGGCGCCCGCGGTGTCTGGAATACAAAGAGGGAAACGGATCAGTACGACAAGGGGTCAGGCTCGGATCCGGATTCACCTAAATCACGAATGGCGCGTGTCATGCAGGACTACGTAGATCAATTCGAGAACGTTCCGTGCCTGATTTTGCCGTGCTTCGTTCCGTATCGAGCTGCCCATCACATGGAAGGAGCGTCCATGTATCCGGCCGTGCAGAATCTGCTGCTTGCCGCACGAGCGCTGGGGTATGGCGGGGTCATCACGGGTTTTCACGGCGCCGTGGAAGATCAGCTTCGACCGTTGCTTGGAATTCCGGAAACAGTGCGGATTGCTTGCACCGTCACTGTGGGAAAGCCGGTTGGCGGCCACGGTCCCGTTCGACGCCGGCCCATTCAGGAACTGGTGTTTGCTGATCGCTGGGAGTCCGCTCCCGGTTGGGCGGTCGATCCTCCCGGTACGCGCTACACCAAAGCGGGCCCACCCAAAAAAACCTGATCGCCTCGCTTGTGCAGACTGGCCGAGCGCCGCTGGTCAGGCGCTTCGCGCCACTTCCCGAAACAGTCGCTGCGCAAATAGCTCAAGCACATCCTGGGCTCGAAGGCGCTGCTGACCTTGGCTCAGTGTCAGTGATTCCTCCGACAGGCTGCCACCGATGGTCGCAAGGCCTACCATCAAAGCCCAGAATGCCAAGCGGGTTCCTGGTACTTCGGCGACGTCTAGTTGCCCTTGAGCCACGCCTCGTTCGAGCACGGTGTTGAGATGGCGAACGACCCTCAAACGCGCTGAGATCAACGCAACATCTGACGTGTCGAGTAGTTCGTCCCGGCTGGCCACCGCGTAATGCGCCGGATGGATCATCGAGTAATCCAGGTAACCCAAGCCGATCGACACCAAGCGCTGCGCACAGGCATCCGGAGGCAGTGGCGCCAGCATGTCCAGCACGCAGCGCTCAAGGTGAACGGCAGCCTGTTTCGCAAATGCCGTCAGCATGCCTCGCTTGTCACCGAAGTGATGCGCTGGCGCACCATGTGAAACACCAGCTCGTCGGGCAGCCGCACGCAGTGTCAAAGCATCGATCCCGTCTTCATTGACGATCATGCCGACGGCCGACAACAGCGCTGCCGGCAGGTCACCATGGTGATAGGCCATCCGCTTACTCCTCCTGATTCACAACAGATATAGACGATGTAAAGCCGATTTTCAAATCTGCGGGGCAGAACACCAGGAAGGGCACGTAAATCACCTATCGAACAATCACTTACAAAGCTCTGCTGGAATTGAGAACGACTACTGCGATTTGATACAGGGTGTTGAATAGCCTGTCGGCCTTGACGAGATCAAAGGCTGTTTCTTTCAGATTTAAGGCGAACGTAGTACCTGGTAAATGAATGCGCTCGATCAATTCAAGCAGCATCGGTCTGACAAGACCTTCGCAAAAAGGCGGCCCGTACAGGAACGCTCTGCGGTCTACCAGGACATCAAGGTCCAGTTCGACCTACTCGGTGGTCGCTCCCGACTGCGCAAAGTTGTTCGATGCCTGTTGACTCCCGGTGTGCAAGCAGTCATCGCCTTTCGATTCGGCACGTGGCTGATTCATCAACCGATCGTTGTAAGACTCTTGCTCCACCCGGCCTATGCCCTTTTTCACGCCTACATATTGATGTGCTGGGGTATCGACATTGAGCGGGGAGCGACCATAGGTCCGGGTCTATACATTGGACACTTTGGTGGAATTAACATCTCGGGCGCCACAACAATCGGCCGTAACTGTTTCATTTCACAAGGGATTACTATCGGAGTTGCCGGTCAAGGTGATCGACGTGGTGCGCCTCACATTGGCGACAACGTTTACATTGCTCCAGGCGCGCGCATCTTCGGAAAAATCAGCATTGGCAACAATTGCAAAATTGGCGCGAACTGTGTGGTTCACAAAGACATCCCGGACGGGGCGACTGTAGTGACTTCGGGTGGCTGCGAAATCCTCTCGATCTATGGCAACCGAATCAAAAGCCAGTCACTGCAAACATCTGATTGAGGCATTCAGTCATCAAGTCTGACGGGCTTCGGCAGCGCACTGGCTAGCCCTTGACGACAGGTGTTCAGGTTTTTTTGAAAACTCAAGCGCTCTCGCATCCGCTCAGTGTGGGCAACCAGAGCCGGCCAACGTTTCGAGTCGGGTAAACCCGCTACAAGCTCCAGGTTGGTCATCTGGCAGGCAACCGCAACGTCAGCGATGGTGAATACATCGTTAACCAGAAAATCACGACCTTCACACTGCCGCTCCACATAGTCGAAAATACGCGGCATCTTTTCGCGCCAGGTCTTCCGCGCTGTTTCGAGGTCTGACGGTTTGCCCTGCATCAGCGGAAACAGGATGGGTCGAAACAGATTGAATCCAATGGTCGCCGCCATCTCCGAGTCGGCATATTCCTCAAGCCAGCTTGCGCGACCAAGTGCAAACGGCTGTTTCGGATAGAGCGCAGGAACAGGGGTATCGGCCTCCAGAAACGCGCAGATCGCAGACGAATCAGGGATTGTGCCCGCTGCTCCCTCGCTCCCTATTCGACGATCTCGAAGAACGGGAATGCGACCCATGGGTGATATGGCAAGAAACCAATCCGGCTTGGCCATGATGTTCACCGCTTCAAAATCGTACGGCAGCCCCTTTTCCTGAAGCACGACTTCAACCTTGCGGACAAAGGGTGACATCGGGGTGCCATACACAACAAAATCAGTCATCAGGAAAACTCCGCGCTTGGACCACTACGCTAAAAGGCGGATGGAGTTTGACATGCAAAAGCCAAAAAAAACTCCAGTACAGGCACGATACGCGCCCTGATCTTCCTGTGCGATGGAGGCGAGCCTTGTCTTGAGAAACGGACCGATACGCTCAGCAAGCATCTGCACACCAGCCACGGTCAGATGAGCCTCGTCGTGACTTAACAAGCGGCCAGACAGATCAAACACCGACGATCTCAAGCTGCCTGCGTGGCTCGTACTCGCGTCGTGGACATGCACAAATCAACAAGCGCAGGTTATTCATGAAGGTTCGTCGCGAGGGCGTCGAGATGCACGAAAAGACAGGGTGGCGCGGACTGGAAGGCGCGCAGTCGTACTGCACAGTATGGCGAGCACCTAGCCCGCACTGTGTTTTCACGACTATCGGCAGCCGCAGCAGAAGATTCATGAATTACCCGGGCTATAACCACTCCTTTCGATGCGTTTCTTCGCGCGCACTACTGAACACGTCCGTACGTTCACCGGTCGACAACCGAAAAGGGGACAAACGGAAAGTCGCGATGAGATCGGGTTCCGTGCAGCAAACCCCAGGCAATTCAGACTGCTGACGAGTGATCATCCCGTGCAAGCCCGAAAGGGATCAATTATCCTGCCGCCGCTCAACGAATACAGGTCATTCGCTTGACCCAAGCGAACCTCTTGCGGAATCGCACCCATGGCCTCACGACAACCACACCCGATAAATTGGAGATGGCTGAAAAACAAGCTTCTACACGCGTCCTTCTGGGTGGTGCTCGTGACCGTGGTACTGATCCTGCCATTTCGCTGGATCAATCCACCGATCACGATGTTCATGGCATCGGATCGACTGCAAGCTGCCATTGCCCGCGATCGGAGCTATCGGTTTCGTCACGAGTGGGTTGCGCT
>JAYSTS010000372.1:0-3961 GCA_043719475.1 Gammaproteobacteria bacterium
GGCTTTGAGTTCTGCGCCTTCCAGCAACGCCAGTTGCGCATCGCGCCAGACGAACATCTGTTCATAACGTGAGATGCGCTCGTCTTCGATCTCGCGCCAGTGATCGGTGAAAAAAGTCGCTTCGCTCATCAAGGCCTCCAGGGTTGCCCTGATCATACTGGTCCACAGCGGTCGCTTATAGTTCGGCAAGCCGTCGATTCAGCCACGCGCGATCGGGCGCGGAATCGGCAAGTTCGATCGCCTGACCATAGGCGACGCGCGCATTGACGAGCTGACCGAGTTGACGATAGACATGGGCAAGGGCCGCTGTCAGGGGTTGGTAGCCACTCAGGCGGCTGTCACGACGCAAGTCTTCCAGCCGCGTGAGAGCTGCTGCCGGATCACCAGCATAGGCGATGGCAACCGCATGATTGACGCAGACCACCGGCGAAGGGTCAAACCGCTCGAGCAGTTGAAACAATCCGGCGATCTGGCTCCAGTCCGTCTGCGCACCATCGTCCAGCGAATGCAGTGACGCGATGGCCGCCTGGATCTGATAAGACCCCGGCGGATGCCGGGCGGCTACCACGGCATCGATGATCGCTCGACCTTCACGGATGCGCGACCAGTCCCAGAGCTTGCGATCCTGTGCATCGAGAGGCACATACTCACCGCCAGGACCATATCGAGCCGTCGTCCGCGCACTGGTCAAGAGCATGAGCGCCAGCAGTGACTTCGCGACTGCGCTATCAACAAAAATACGCACCAGCAATCGACCCAGACGAATGGCCTGCTCCATCAGACGCTGACGCTGCACATCGATGCTGCCCTGATGCGAATAGCCGTAGTTGAACAAGAGATAAACAATCCGCAGTACGGCCTGCTGCCTCGAAACAAGCGCATCACCAACCGGTGCCATCGGGTCGGCACCACTATTAACAAGTCTGGCCTTGGCTCTCGTCAGCCGACGTTCGATGGTATCTCGCTGGGTCAGCAGCGCTGCGGCGATTTCCGCCACGGAAAAATCAAGAATCACCCTCAACGTCAACACAATCTGCGAATCCTCACTGAGCACCGGATGACAGCAGGTGAACAGCAGCCGCAGCAGATCATCATTCAGATGCAGATTTTCTGCAGCGGCCGCGATGTCCGGTTCAACACCCGCCACATCCCATTCGTCCGTCAGCGGTGATTCAAAGCGAGACCGACGCAGACGGTCAATCGCCAGATTGCGCCTGACCGTAACAAGCCACGCCACCGGGTGATCGGGTACACCCTGTCGACGCCAATCATCGAGCGCCTTGAACATGGCATCGTGAGCGGCGTCCTGGGCGACATCGATGTCGCCAAACACGCGCGTCAACGATGCAATCACTCGTGGGTAGGCAGCCTTGATGACTGCACCAAAATCTTCACCCATCAGGTCTGGAGAAGTCCGCTGTGATCGGCCACAGGGCGCACCTCGACCGTGCCGGTCGCGGCGTCCGGGATCATGGCAGCGTACTCGAGGGCACGTTCCAGAGTGGGCACATCAACCAGATAAAAACCGGCCAGCTGTTCGCGAGTTTCGGCAAACGGTCCATCAGTGACCTGTCGACTGCCGCCGCGTACACGCAGGCTCACCGCCGTCGCAGTCGGCATGAGTGGATGGCCAATGTAGGACACCCCGTCGGCGCGCAGTTTTTCATTGAGCACCTCGTGCTGCCGCATCACCAGGGACTGTTCAGCCGGGGACTTGCTGGCCCAGAGTTCCTCGGCTTCGTAAATCATGAGCAGGTATAACACGAGCGTGTTCTCCTGTTTGTTGATTACACTGGTCTTATCCAGACGAACGAGCCAGTGCTTTCCGGACATGCCGAACTTCGACGCCGCCTACTATCAACGCTTTTATTACAATCCGGCAACCCGCGCCGCAACACCAGAGCATGCCAAGCGCCAGGCCCGATTCATCGGCAGCTACCTCAAGTTCGTCGAGCTGCCGGTGACCTCGATCCTGGACATGGGTTGCGGAGTCGGCCGCGTGCTGCGCGCGCTCGGCAAGGAATTCCCCGCAGCTTCGCAGACTGGCGTCGAATACAGCGCTTATCTGTGCGAGCGCCACGGCTGGAAAGAAGGTTCGGTCGTGGACTATCGAGGCAAGGCCCATGACCTGGTGATCTGCAACGACGTACTGGGCTATCTGGACCGCCAGGCCTGTGAGGACGCCATCAACAATCTGGCCCGCCTGTGCAAAGGCGCGCTCTACCTGGGCGCCCTGACCAAGGAAGATGTGGCGGTGGTCGATGAGGCTCGAACCGATCCAGATCAACATCTGCGGTCGCTCAACTGGTATCGGCGCCGCCTGCACCATCACTTCATCACCATTGGGGGTGGCCTGTTTCTCAAGAAGCCAAGCCGTGTGCCGATGTGGGCGCTGGATGTGCTGGGCTGACATGGGTGTTCGCTCTGGTGCCAACTACACCTTGGCCAACGTCTCTCTCAAGAACATCGTCTGGCTCGAAATCGGCGAGATCCAGATCTTGCAGACCCAACAGAATCTCGGTTTAGGAACGCAGGTACTTCACGACATCATTCAGCGCGCGCTCTGGCTTAAAAAGAGGCCAAAAAGGAAGCCAGGCTCCGCGTTGGTCTCCAGAACCTGAAAGCCAGTCATCTCTACGAACGCCTCGGATTCGTGGTTAACCTCAAATAAACAATAATTACGCAGCCGAAAATGCTGCGCAGGGGTATTTAGAGCTTCGGAACGATTGACTGGAGAGAAGGTCGGGATTCCAGCGGAAATCAAACCGTAAGGTCACAGCCAATGAAGTTGGCAGATTCAGTCATGAGACGTCGAGTAAAAGTGCACTGGACGATCCGATCAGAGGTCAATGCCGATTGGCCGGTCCGGAACAGTGTGCGTGAACATTCTGTGGGAGATCTCTTGTGGGAGCGATCTCCTGATCGCGATCTTCGATGATCCCAACAATCGCGGTCTGGAGACCGCTCCCACCAAGAGACCGCTGAAATCGTCAGACTGCGTTTGTTGCGCGCCTGCAGCTTTAACGATTATTGTCGAATCAAGGTTGAAAGTACTTCGCAGACCCACTTTCATATGGTGTTCCAGCCTGGTCAGTTCGCAGGCGCCAATTGACCGCCATTTGAGAAGAGTGCAAATGAGCGCGCTATCATCGCAGGCAGAATGATCGAACGCAGGACGTCCCATGACTGCCGATGAAGTGTTGGCTGATCGCACCCGGTTACTGATCAAGCGTCGCAAAGGAGTTGGCGAACAGGAAGTGTTTGGCGGCATCGCGTTCTTGTCGAACTGCAACATGGCGGTTGGAACCTGGAAAGCTTCGCTCGTTGTTCGACCTGACAAGGCGTCGCACGATCAAAATCCCAACCACTCGCACGTCCGCGAATTCAACGCCACCGGGCGAGTGATGAAAGGCTGGTTGATGGTTGACCCCGACGGCATCGAAGACGATCGTTCGCTGGATGAATGGGTTACCCGCGGCATTGCTTGCGCCCGCTCACTGCCACCGAAGGACACCAGTGCAACAGGCGCAAACACAGGTGCATGAACCACCGGACCCGAGCTTGGATCAGGTGCTGCTGAACCAGCAGAGCTACGATGCCATAGCCCGGCATTGGTGGCAGGTGCGCACGACGCTGGGACCCCGTGAACAGCAGTGCCTCGATCTGCTGGCCGCCGATCTGGCGGTAGGCGACACTGTCCTCGACCTTGGCTGCGGAACCGGTCAGCCCATGGCATCCTGGTTCCTCGATCGAGGTCTGCAAGTTACCGGCATCGATCAATCTGCTGAAATGCTCGCCTTGGCACGTGAAGCCTATCCGCAAGCACGTTGGCTGCAACACACGCTCCCAGAATTCGAACTGGCCGGGAGGTTCAACGCGATCGTGCTCTGGGATGTGTTGTTCCACCTGCCCCGAGACGACCACCGAACGCTGCTGGTTCGTTGCCGAGACTCTTTGCTTC
>JAYSTS010000373.1:0-3957 GCA_043719475.1 Gammaproteobacteria bacterium
TTGACGTCAGCAAACAGAACAGGATTCAGACCTGCAGTGTGTAGAATTTCCATAGCTTGTTGCGTGATGGGCAGTGTTGCCAGTCCCGCATCCGTGACCACGAGCGGCCGAGTCATGCCTGTCGCTCGGCACGCATCAGCCAGTTCAACAATTCGGCCCGCACCAAAACGGACCGAGGTTGGATAGTTCCAGTTGGCTCTTGTGTTCATCATGTGTTCAGTATCGCTCGAAGCCGCGTTTCAGTTCCCAGTCCGTAATCGATCTGTCGTATTCAGACTGCTCCCATTGCGCCGTGCGCACATAGTGGTCGACCACCTCGTCGCCGAAGGTGCTGCGCAGAAACTCCGATTTGTTCAATGCGTCGGTGGCATCACGCAGCGTTGCCGGAATGTTGGTCAGCGCAGACTGCTGATAAGCGTCGCCACTGAACTCAGGTGGTAGTTCAAGCTGTTCGTCGATGCCGGCCTGTCCAGCCGCCAGCAGTGCTGCGAAGGCAAGATAGGGATTGAGGTCGGCACCACCAATTCTGCACTCCGAACGAATGCCTTTGGTGCCGGCGCCGCACAGACGAAAGCCTGCAGTACGATTGTCGTCGGACCATACGATTCGGGTCGGTGCAAACGTGCCGGTCTGCTGAAAGCGTTTGTAGGAATTGATGAATGGCGCAAGAAAGTACGTGTAGTCGGCTGCGTACTTCAATTGACCGGCCATGAACTGTCGCATTAGTGGACTCATACCGCGTTCCCCTTGCGGATCCAGGAAGAGGGGAGTCTTGCTGGCCTTGTCCCACAGCGACGCGTGTACATGGCACGAGGAGCCGGCCAGGTCGTAATGCCACTTTGCCATGAAGGTGATGGCCCAGCCCTGCAGGTGCGCGATCTCCTTGATGCCGTTTTTCATGATCACGTGCTGGTCGGCCATGGTCAGAGCGTCGGTATAACGAACGTTGAGCTCTTCCTGACCGCGACCCCATTCGCCCTTGGAATTTTCAACTGGAATGCCGGCGCCATGGATGCCGTTGCGAATGGCCTGCATCACCACTTCTTCCTTGGTGGTGGCAAGAATATGATAGTCCTGCATGTACTCACTGGCGGTACGCAGGTTTTCGTAGCGTTTTTCCAGGGCGGATTCGTAAGTTTCCTGAAACAGGTAGAACTCGAGTTCAGATGCAAGCATGGCCTGCATGTTGCGCGCAGCCAACCGGTCGCACTGTTTCTTGAGCATCGCCCGCGGGCTGTGTGGCAGATCCTGACCGTGATGATCCTGGACATCAGCCAGCACCAGCGCAGTCCTGGATAACCACGGAATTCGGCGGGTAGTCGCGAGGTTCGGCTTCATGACAAAGTCGCCATAACCCTGCTGCCAGCTCGCTGCCTGATAACCCGGCACGGGCACCATGGCGATATCGTTAGCCAGCAGGTAGTTGCAGGCGTGTGTTTCTTCCCAGGCACTGTCGCAAAAGTATTCGGCATGAAAACGCTTGCCGATCAATCGGCCAAACATGTCGACAAACGCCACAACGACGGTGTCAATTTCACCAGCCGATACTGCTGCCCGCAGGGATCGCAGATCGAGCATGCCGGTCACGAGGGATCAATCCGGGTCGTCGAACGATGGGACATCGCAAATTCCTCTTCAGGTGAGAGCACCAGGCGATGACGCCCGATGCAGAAAAAGTAGATCGCGCCAATCAGAAACCATAGAGCGACTCCCAGTACACCCTGCCGGTACACGGGATCGGTCAGCTGGAAGTAGAGCGTCACGAGGCCGATGACGATGGTGAGCAAGGCACCAAAACTACCCAGCGGGCTGACAAACGGCCGATGCAGGTCGGGCAAGCGCCGACGCAACAGAATGAACGATACCGCCTGCATGATGTATGAAAACATGGCGGCGAACACGGTCATGTTGAGCAGTGTTCCGCCGATGGCGACACCACCGGCTTCGCTGCCCAGACCGATCCAGAGACCGGACATGACGATCAATGCCACCAGTGAGCCTGCGATCATTGCGATGTGTGGGGTCTGAGCCCGTCCATGTGTGATCGACAGAAAGGTCGGAAAGTAGCCGGCTCTGGAGAGAGAATAAATCTGGCGGCCCTTGGCGTAGATGATGCTGTGAAAGGATGCAATGAGCCCGACCAGTGCGAAACACGCCAGTAGTTTTGCAGTGTTCTCGCCATAGATTTCGCGCAGGGCCATGAGCAGCGGCTCACCAGACGTTGACAGTGCGTATGAGCCGATGCCCTGAACCGCCGGGTTGAGCGAGACGATGAGCATTGCCGAAACAAATAAGGTGGCCATCGCAGTCATGATCCCGCGTGGTATGTCGCGTTCAGGCGAGTGACTTTCTTCGGCAGCCAAAGGCAGTTGTTCGATGGCCAGGAACAGCCACACCGCATAGGGCAGCGCGAAGAGAACGCCGGACCAGCCATTGGGCAGGAAAGGTCCGTTGCCGTCCGGGATGAGTGCACCACCGGGCCCGACATTCATGGCCATACGACCAAAGTCCATGTGCATCAAGGCACTGATCCAGAACACCAACAGGCAGGCCAACGCCAGCAGCGTTACCACGACGGTAATACGAAATGACATTTCGACACCAACGATATTCAACCCCACAAATATCAGGTAACTCGCGATCCACCACATCGGTTGCCAGGCGACGGGCGTATCGAAAATGCCGGTGAGATAAGACCCAATGAAGTAGACGATCGTACCTGGCACCAGCACATATTCGACGTTTTCCGCCAGACCCGTGAGAAATCCGCCCCAGGGACCCATCGCTGTGCGGGCGAAGGAGTAAGCCCCGCCCGTATGTGGCAACGCAGGTGACATCTCCGCGATCGACAGAGTCAGGCCCAGATACATAACCGCGATGATCAGCGTCGCGACCAGCATGCCGCCCCAGCCAGCAACACCGAGTCCGAGATTCCAGCCGGAGAAATGTCCGGAGATTACGGCCCCGACACCAAGCGCCCACAGTGACCAGACACCTGCATGTCGGCGCAGTGAACGGCGGGCGAAGTAGGACTGGTCCTGACTGACGTACCTGGTGGTGTTGCCCGTGGCCACCTACTGCGTGCTGATGTGTTGCTTGAAGCTCGCCAGAGAGGTGTCCCAGTACTCAACGTTGTTGATGAAGAGTTCCTGGCTCATGCCACCGTCGTCGAGGTCGATATCGAACTCGAGGATCGGATCACCATCATTGTCGATGTAGGCGCGGCTGAATCGCCTGATCTTGTTCCACTCGTTCATCTGGTTCATTGACACGTTGAGGCCGGTCCACCCGGCAAAGAACGTGAGTGAGTTGCAGTTCTTGTGGTCCGTGCAACCATAGAAATTGATGATGAATTTCGCGCCAGCCGACGCGCTCTCGATGCGTGGGTCGGAAGCGGCGTCCTTGGCCAGCACCGCCTTGTAGCCACCCGCCTGCAGCGCCGCAACAACGGATTGTGGGTTACGCGCCTCGACCTGATCAGCGTGCGCCTGCACTGAATAAGCAGCTGTCGAGAACAGGAGGGTGATCAGGCAGATTGATCTGGTCATCATGAGTGTGCCTCGGAAGGTGAATGTCGCCCGCGACCGGATGGTAGGGAGTATAGGGAGCGTTGTCCGACTTAAGAAGAACATACCGGGTGAGGCTGTCTGGGGTGGTGTCTGGAGTGGTAGCGGAATCAGGTTCAGCGGGGGCAGAATGAGACATTCATCATGACTGTCTGGAGTTCAATCATGGCACCTACGCCGCCCAATCTGACGCCGGGTGAAGCCCGTGCGCCGGGACCCACCTATCAGGAAGCCCTGCTGCGAGATCACTCGCAACCGCCAGCGCCGTTCCTGGAATATTCCTACGTGTTTCTGGGTGATCAGGACATTCCGTATTCGCACTACACCTCAAAGGAACATGCGGCGGCAGAGTTCTCGAAACTCTGGCCACGGGTGTGGCAGATGGCCTGTC
>JAYSTS010000374.1:0-3949 GCA_043719475.1 Gammaproteobacteria bacterium
CCTCGATTCCCAGCACGTCCTCCAATGTCACCTTGCCGAAATTGGCTGTCGCCAGCAATCCACTCAGCGCCGGATAGACAAGGGAAAAAAGAAACGCGCCGACGAGTCCTCCGACCAGGGTGGCCAGTGCGTCTTTCTTGCCCTCAGCGGCACCGACAACACAGGTGCCCGGGCAGTAGCCCGACACGGCCCAGCCGATCCCGAAGATGGCGGCGCCCATCGCTACACCAATGACATAGGCGGGCTTGATCGAAAGGTGCGCCAGGCCGTTAAAATCGAGTAGATACACGCCGAGCGTGCCGACGCCGATGGCTGTCGCCATCAGCTTGATGATCCACATGTCTTTCAGCAATAACGTCCCGAGAATTCGGCGATAGCTCGTTGCGCCGCCAAGGTAGAGGATGGCGCCAAAGGCACAACCGATGAGAAAGCCGATGAGGAGGGTATTCATCACATCACGCTCCAGAACGCGATCGGTAAAGCCATTTGGCCATGAGGATGGCCGCCGCGAAGGCAACGATCCCGAATACGAACGAACTGATTGCCAACTGGGAGATGCCACTGATCATGTGGCCACTGGTACACCCGCCGGCAAGTCGCGCACCGAACAGCAACAGCACGCCGCCGCCGAACGCCGCGAGGTAGCGTTTGGACTTAGAAGGCCCAAAACGGGACTGCCACATCGGCGGCATCGAACCCTTGTCTGCGTTGGGCTGCCGCGTACGGAAAGCCAGGCTGGTGACGCCACCACCGACCAGCATCCCGAACACCAGCATCCACGCATAACTCGCACCCCAATTCTCGGCTTCCGCAGTCTGCGACAGATATACGTTGTGTTCGACCAGCTCCGGCGCAACCTGCTTCGCGATCATCGCGTCAGTAACGACGAACTGCGCGGACACGCCGAGCGGCTGGACCAGCGCTGTGGCTAACGTCAGCAGCAGACCGAGTGCAATGCCTGCCACTTTCCATGAAATGATGTAATCGCGATGCATTCAGATGACCCTGTTCTCCAGTTCATTAGAACATTACCATGTTCATATATTCTGTAAACCATATTGGTTAGAACCAATGCTCAAGCGATCCTGTCTGCTCATAACGGTTTTGATCATGATCCTGCCTGCACAGGCCACCGAGGTGCAGTCCACGTTCGACGGTCGGATTTTGAATGCCTCGCTCATGCAGCCGGATGGCGATCGCGACGAGGCGTTTCTGATCATTCACGGAACCTGGGCACATCATGGAATGGAAATCGTAAAGGCTCTGCAGCAGGGGCTGGCCGATCGGGGAGAAGCGAGTCTCGCCCCGACGCTGAGCCTGGGCCAATCCGACCGAAAGGGCTTTTTCGAATGCTCGCCGACGATGGCACCAGATGAGCGCACGGTCGGCCCGGAAATCAGGCACTGGCTGGATGATCTGGGCGCGCGCGGCTATCGCACTGTCACTCTCCTGGGGCACTCCCGGGGTGCCCTCCAGGCTGCAAGCGTTCTCATCGAGCGACCAGATCCCCGCGTGACCCGGCTTGTCATGATAGGACCGATGACCTGGCGGTACAAAGAGGTGGTCGCCAGTTACCGTGTTCAGGGCGAGGTCACTCTCGACCTGTTGCTGAAGAGAGCACGTGAGGCGCCGCAGGCGAAGATCGCGCCGCTGCAGCTGCTGGCCTGCAGTGGGGTGGGGACCACTGGGTCCGTATTCCTTGACTACTACGACCCCGGCATCGTGCGTCATACACCCGCTCTGATCGAACATGTCCGCATCCGGACCGACGTCGTACTCGGCACTGAGGACGAGATAGCCAGCTGGACCACGGAGGAGATTGCCGACGCGCGGTTACGCCGCAATGTGCGCCTCATCCGGATCGACGGGGCCGATCACTTTTTTCGTGATCTCTACATGGATGAGGTACTCGACAGCGTGCTGTCACCCGCCGTGGATCTCTCTACTCTGGCTCCGGACGAGGTACAGGTGCTCTTCATCGCACTCTCCGACTGTCCGGTCTGCCGCCGCATGGAGAAGGAGGTGCTGTATCCGCTGCTCCGGTCAGGCGTACTGAAAGGTAGAGCCAGGGTGACGGAACTCCTGCTGGACGATCCACGCGCCATCGTCGGCTTCGAAGGCAAGCCCACGGACACAAACACCCTTGCGGCGTTCTACTCGGCGCGCATGACACCCAGCCTGCTGTTTCTCGATGCGCAGGGGATTCCACTCCATCCGGCGATTACCGGATACAACGAGTCCGGGTTCTACACACAGCGGGTCGAGCGCGCGATCGACATGGCGGTCCAGGACCTCAAGCGCTGAATATCGAAACAACTTGGCAGGTGACCTGCCCGGCCGGTTCCTTCTGCATCTGCAGAATCCAACGGGAAGGCGCGCCACGCCACGCGCCTGTCGGTCGATTCCAGCAGGATTGACTCGCGAAGTGCTGAGCACTCCCGCGCAGCATGCCGCTACAAAGTCTTGCTCGTTTGTCGACGCATGAGCCGCAAGAGTCCCGGGCACACCGGATCAGTGACCTTCGATCCTGATCAAACAATGAGACCGCCGACAGTACACACTCCCGGCACTGCCACTTCCGGTGCTGTCACTTCCTGTACCGTCACAAGTTCGTTGGTGAACACCAACGTTGATTTGCGCGGCAAACACAATGAAGCATCGGCCCTCGTCCAGCAGATGACACCGGAAGAAAAGGCCGGTCTTTGTTCTGGATGAGGCTTCTGGCACCTGAAAGCAGTGGGTCGTCTGGGACTCAAGTCAGTGATGGTGCCCGACGGCCCGCACGATCTGCGCAAACAGCTTTCCGGTGGTGATCACGTTGGCCTGAACAGCAGCGTTCCGACGACCTGCTTTCCTGCTACTTCAGCCATGGCCTGTACCTGGGACCATGAATTGTTGCACGCCGTGGGTGTTGCGCTTGGGCACGAGAGTCTCAAGGAAAATGTGACCGTCCTGCTTGGTCCGAGGGTCAATATCAAGCGACACCCTCTGTGCGGTCGAAACTTTGAGTACTACTCCGAAGACCCGATGTTGGCCGGTGAACTTGCTGCAGCGTGGATCAACGGTGTCCAGTCCCAGAGTGTGGGTGCCAACATCAAACACTTTGTCGTGAACAACCAGGAAACGGCACGCATGTACATCGACGTGATCGTTGATGAACGGACGTTGCGGGAAATCTATCTGCGCGCATTCGAAATCGCGGTGAAAAAATCCCCACCGCGGACGGTGATGAGCGCCTACAACCGCGTCAACGGCGAATACTGCGCGGAACACGATCAACTGCAGAACAAGATCCTGCGGGATGAGTGGGGGTTTGCCGGCCTCGTGGTGTCGGACTGGCATGCAACCAACCAGCGTGTAAAGGGGCTGCGTGCGAGTCTTGATCTTGAAATACCGGGTAGTGGCGGTGTCAACGACGTGTTGATTTCCAGGGCTGTAAAAAGTGGTGAACTTCCGGAGCGTCTGCTCGATCAGACGGCCACCCGGATAACCAGCCTGTTGCTCGCCGGCGCTGACATTGAAGAGCGCGCGGCACCTGTCGACCTTGATGAACATCATCAACTCGCACGACGGGTCGCTGCGGAAAGCATGGTGCTGTTGAAAAACGGGGAAGCGCTGCTGCCAATGTCAATCCACGCCAACATCGGCAGTTTTGCCCAAGTGCCCCGCATTCAAGGTGCTTCACTACGGTTTTCAGTCACGTCTTCCGGCAGACTCCTTTCAGTCAGCGAGTACACGCCCATGCCGGGCACACTGGGAGATCTCCTGACCGCGATTTTTGTAACGGTCCATGCCGAAAATCCGCACAGGATGAATCGTCAGGCTGCGCGGGTGGTCGCGGTCAGGGACCGCTCCGAAAGCAGAGAGGCTGCCCGACGCCGCGATGGGTTGTGCGTCTGCAGCTTTACCGATTATTGTCGAATCAAGGTTAGCGTCCTACCACACGATC
>JAYSTS010000375.1:0-1880 GCA_043719475.1 Gammaproteobacteria bacterium
CTGCCGTATCGTGGTATGCCATGGGCTGCAAACAAGACGTCGCTGCGACCGGCGTAGCGGCGAAGTGATTCCGTCAGATAGTCAGCCCAGCCTTTGGCGTCGCGAACCAGTGCGCCCCGCGCCGGCAGCAGGTTATGCATGGTCAGATTGGCATTCTCGGCCATGAAGAGCGCCCGCAGGCCAGGCAGATAGAAGTTCATTTCGGCTGGCGCCTCGGTTCCCGGCGTCACCTGAAATTCAACCTGCAGATTACCGATCTGCATCATTTCACCGGTGTGCGCGATGATCTTTGTCGGGGCGATCAGCGACATCGTGCCACGTGCGATCCGCGGACCGAGGCCGGAGGTCATCTCACCCGTCGGCCCACGAGGCAGCGTCAGGCCGAACTGGTAGCGGGCGCGCCTCGACATCGCGGGCCCGGCGATGATGTTCTCGGAGACCGCATGCTCCATGAAGCCATCCGGGGCAATGATCTGCGTCTTGCCAGACGTGACATCGTCGCGACTCGTCACACCCAGCACACCACCGTAATGGTCCCCATGGCTGTGTGAATAGACCACGGCAATGACGGGTTTCTGCCCCAGCTTTTCAGTCACCAGTTGCATGGCTGCTTTCGCCGCTTCAACGGACGTGAGCGGGTCTACCACCAGCCAGCCACTTCCGGCATCGATGAATGAAACGATGGACACGTCAAAACCACGCACCTGCCAGATGCCTTCCGCCACTTTGTACAGGCCATGTCTGGTCAGGATCTGCGCCTGGCGCCAGAGACTTGGATTGGCAGTCGCAGCGGCCTCGTCTTTCAGGAAGTCGTAGGAACGCAGGTCAACCAGCTCATCGCCAGTCGCTGTACGAATTACCGGATCGGTCAGCGTGCCGATGTAGCCTCGGTCCGCATCCGCGAAGTCCTGTCGATCATCCGCTGCAACCCGCGTTGCAGCTTCGCGCATGGCTGCTTTGGTGAACGATGTGACCTCTGCATCCACGGCCCAGGCGCCCGCCGAATTCAGGATCAGCCCAGTCAACAAGGTGCGGATCAACATCTGTCCCGAACTCCCCAATCGAACCACCGACGACGTCATGGATGGGATCAAGTCACTTCTCTCTTTTTTGTTTCACCCATTGTGACATCAACCCGGAGCTGCGCCGATAGCCTGCTGCAGGTGGAACGTCTGGCGTTATGGATGCCAATAGGATTCACCACGCCGACGCGCGACAATGCCGCGCAACAAGCCGAATCGAGAGTTCACATGAGCCTGCGCATCATCGCTTTTGGCGCCCATCCGGATGACTGTGAATTGTGTGTAGGTGGTACTGCAGTCATATGGGTGGCGGCGGGCCACAAGGTCAAATTTGTGTCGATGACCAATGGCAACGTCGGACATTTCACCAAACATGGCCCTGAACTTGCCGCCATTCGAAAGGCGGAAGTCGAACACTGTGCACGTATTCTCGGCATCGCCTCCGAAGTACTCGACATCAACGATGGCGAACTTGAACCCAGTCTCGTAAACCGACAGACGGTGATTCAACTGATCCGCGAGTGGCGTGCGGACATCGTGCTCTGTCATCGCACCAACGACTACCATCCGGACCATCGATATACCGGCCAACTCGTGCAGGATTCCGCAGTGCTGCTGGTGGCGAAATTCTATCTCCCGCAGATCCCGGCGCTAGATCGCAACCCGGTCTTCCTGTACTACGCCGATGAATTCCAGAAGCCTGCGCCATTCGCACCGTCCATCATCGTCGCCATCGATGATGTCATCGATATCAGGCGGGCACTGATTGACGCCCTGCCCTCCCAGTTTGCCGACCAGGACTCCTGGATGGGTGCAAAGATGCCCGGATTACCTCCCGATCATGATGGCCGGCGAATC
>JAYSTS010000376.1:0-1876 GCA_043719475.1 Gammaproteobacteria bacterium
GATGCATCGGCTCCGTTGAACAGTGGGTCCCGCGACGCAGGATCGCTGGCCGAGAACGTTGGGGTTGCCAACAGTGACAGGCATAACAGGCCAACCCACAGGGTGATGGCACGCATCAGACTTCTCCGCGTTCAAGCAAGCGATCAATCGCATGAGCAACGCCTGCTTCGTCATTGCGCAGTGTGACAAAGGTGGCGCAGCTGCGGGTTCTCTCGTCGGCCTGACCCATCGCCACACTGGCACCAGCGATACGAAACATCTCCAGATCGTTCTCCGCATCTCCGAACGCAACGACCTGCCGCGGCGTTATACCCAGACTGATGCAGGCAGCTTCGAGAGCTGCACCCTTGCTGGCCGCTTTCGCCGTCAGGGTCAGCACCAGCTTTCCAGTTGGTCCGATCGAGTCATAAATGTTGACGGAGTGAGTGAAACGCGCACCAAGCTCGGCGCGGATCCGCTCATTACACCGGGTACCTTGAATCGCTGCTACGCGCGGCAGATCGGCCCCGTCAGGAATCAGCGCCGGAAGTGGCTGCATTTCAGCGTCCAGAAGTTTGGGATCCGGCTGGCCTTCCATTTTCAACAATACACGATCATTGACCGTGATCGTTGCGATGCAGCGTTCGGTATTGCAGATGGCGTATAGCTCAGCAACAAAGTCCAGCGGCAGTCGATGGTCGAAAAGATCTCTGCCGGAGGTCGGGTCGAGAACCTGAGCGCCCGAGCAGGCGATGATCGGACCGGATATGTCGAGTTCTTTCGCCACCCGGCGGGCCATGTGTGACCAGCGGGCGGTGGCAATGATGATGCCGATCCCACGATCCCGCGCGGCTCTGACAGCCCGAATGTTCTCGGCAGGAATGTGTTCTCCTACCAGCAGCGTTCCATCAAGGTCGATGGCGAGCGCCTTGTATTGCATGTTCAAGTCCACAGCAGGCGAATAGATGGATGAATCGCCCGTTGGGCGACCATTTCAGGCGGCGACTGTGGGCTGTTCAGGTGATGCGGTCAAGACGGGACGAGCTGGTTCACAAGTCTCGTTGTGCTTACCTGACTTACCTGACTTTCACATCATATGGTTCGAACCAGGTCTGTTCGATGGCTTGATGGATACTGATCAGATCACCCTGAAAGTCATCCAGTGACGCGTGCAATTCGGATCGAACGAGTTGGCGTAGCGGAATGCTGTCCATCCTGGCAAGTAACTGCTCAACTGCCAGAATCGGCAATTGATGGCGGGGCAAGCGTCGACTGCTGTAACGCATTTGAAAGAGGCAATAACGAACCGAGCGCGGAAAGTTGAGGTCGTTCAACAGGAAGTGAAGAACCCTTGCCGGCGTAACACGGCTGCGGACACTGCGCCGATACATCTGGTAGGCAGATGCAGATCGTAAAACGCTCACCCACAGGATGGTGTCGTGATCGTTGATCATCTCATCCCGGGCAACCAGCAGATCGCCAGCGACATCGATGATCCGCGTCGTCATGTCGGATCGTTCGAGATATCGCCCCAACATCAGGAATTCATACTCCGGACCCCGACTCATGGTGCCTGAAAACAGACCACTGATCTGCTGACTACGTTCGATGATTTCGCTGATAACCGGCCAGGATGCCTTGCGAAACGAGGTGCTCCCCAGCTTCTTGTTGGCAAAGAGATGAAGATCGTTGACCGACTCGAACGCTTCGCGAGGCACTACATCCCGCAGAGTCCGCATGTTTTCACGGGCAATCCGGATCGCACTCAATATCGAGTTGGGGTTCTCCGCGGAGCCGGCCAGATAACGCATCGCTACCGTGGCCAACGGCGCCCGGGGTGAAATCTGGAAGCCTGCGCCACTACCGGTAATGCGAATCAGGTTGTACCAGCTGACCG
>JAYSTS010000377.1:0-9612 GCA_043719475.1 Gammaproteobacteria bacterium
CCCGCAGCACCGACACCCGGGAAGATGACGCGGCTGGCAGCGCGCAGCGCATCCGGATCACCGACGATGTCCGCATGCAACCCGACTTCATGACAGGCCCGTTGTACGCTGCGCAGATTACCCGCGTCGTAGTCGACGATGGCGGCGGTGGCGTTCACGGCAGTTCCTCACATGACAGGCTCAGGGGTCGCGGATACTATCGCACCGCCCCGGACCAACCAAGGACATGTTCTGAACTCGCAAACGGACGGTGTGCTGCTAATCAACCTGGGCTCACCTGCGTCACCCGCGGTCCGGGACGTTCGCAGTTACCTCAATGAATTCCTCATGGATCGTCACGTGCTGGATGTGCCAGCGCCCATCCGCCGGTTGATCGTATCGCTGTTCATCCTGCCTACCCGACCAAAACGCAGTGCGCACGCCTACGAACAGGTCTGGCAAAAGCCGGATCAATATGGGTACGGCTCGCCGTTACTGCAAAACGGCGCGGCCCTCCGGGACCAGCTTGCCCCTCTGATCAATGTTCCCATCAAACTTGCCATGCGCTACGGCGAGCCTTCCATCGCAAGCGCCATCGAAACACTTCGAAAACAGGGCGTCGAACGATTACTGGTAGCCCCGCTCTATCCTCAACACGCCGATTCAACCACCACCACCGCTTTCGAAGCCGCCCGACAGGCGGCTGGTTACATGACACTGCTCGAACTGGCGCCATTTTTCGCAGAAGCTGACTATATCTCGGCTCTGGCTGACGTCACACGCCGCTCACTGCCCAACAACTTCGATCTGCTGCTGATGAGCTTTCATGGTCTGCCCGAACGGCACATGATCAAAGCTGACCCTACGGGTTCGCACTGCCTGCGTGGCGACGCCTGTTGCGAAACACCTTCGGCTGCACACAACACCTGCTATCGACATCAGACCCGCGTGACTTCCACCTTGCTGGCCCAGGCACTTGGCTTGTCACGAGACCGTTGGGCAATCTCTTACCAGTCAAGGCTCGGGCGATTGCCATGGCTTGCGCCTTACACCGATACAACGCTACGGGAACTGCCAGGACGAGGCGTCAAACGACTGGCCGTGGTATGTCCCGCGTTTGTTGCCGACAACCTGGAAACGCTGGAAGAAATAGAGATCACAGGCCGACGCACGTTCATGGACGCCGGTGGTGAGTCACTCACGTTAGTGCCTTGCCTGAACGCCGACCCGGTTTGGGTGACCAGCTTGGCCACCCTCTGCACACGAGCACTCAACCGCTAACGGCGAATCCTGTGTTGGGGAAGTGCACCATGATGCTGCCGACTTCCGGGTCCTCACGCAGTATGACAATTTCTTCGCAGGTCCATTTCACCAGTGAACCGGCGATGGGATTGCGGCCGTAGTCCGTTGCTGAAACCGCCACGTTCTGGCCTGCCGTAAGCTTGCCAGCAAGCCGTGTTTCCACCCGTGCATCATCAGGGGTACGCGGTTCAGCCTGCTTGCCGATCGCAAAGGCGTCCGCAGCAGAACTCTCTTTGACCTTGCCGTGCCCAAACGCCTTGAGGCGCGCCATGTACGCCTGCACCCGTGGCCAGTCCTCAAGCATCGGCGCATTCACCGGGTTGCCGGCCACGAACCATAGACAGTGATATACGCTGAAGTCGGCAATGCTCGCCACCTCACCAAACAGATACTCAGACTCAAGCGATGACTCCAGCGAACTGAGATATTCCTGGAAATGCGCTTCAGCAGCAGTGGGTGGTACGCCGACGATGGGCGCACCGCCAGACAGTTCGGCGCGGTCTTTCTGAAAGGCTGCAACCGCATCGGCCGAAAGTTGGGACATCTGCGCGGCCAGTGCGGCTTCACGAAAATTCAATGCCACCACCGTGCGGAACAGGTCGGCATCGGCCCACTGCGCAACCCGCTCCGCTGCAAATCCCGCTGCGTACAACGTGTCATTGCCAGCCAGATGCGCGATCTGCCGGCAGATCACCTGGGTATCACAGTACACATTCGCACCAATCTGCATGATCGGTGTTTTGCGATAACCACCCGAGAGCGGCATCAGCAATGGACGCGGCATGATCGGCGGGATGATGACCGACTGCCAGTCCATGCGCAGATAACCAAACAGCGCGCGAATTTTTTCCGAGAAGAGTGACGCGGGATAGTGATGAAGAATCGGAGTCATGTTCCTTACGCCTTGGTTGGACCTTATATTTGAGACGCGGCAGTTTACACGGACTGTGCACGGGCTTTGACCAGCCCGTAGAAGTTCTGCACGAGCACCCTGGAAAACATCGATTTTCTGGCGACAAATCGAACCGGGCGGTTCAGCCCTGCAGCGTCCAGCGAGATGACTTCCGACGCCTTGACCCCAAGTGTACGGGCCACCCCTGCCGGCACCAATCCATGACCAAACCCGGCCAACGCCATTTGCGCGACGGAAAAGAAGGACTCCAGCGAGACCGCTCGATGCAGTCGCAGTCGCCGCATATCGTCCTCAATGGAACGCCAGGCGCCGGACCGTGATTCGATGGTAATCACCGACAGGGGTTCGCCAACCTGATATTCGAGCGGACGTTTGGCACTGGGGATGATGACCATCGGCTCAAGACGAATCACTTCGCTTTGCAGATCAGATTCCGCATCGTGACTGCCCGTGCAGATCCCGACCATGTACTCCCCGGAACGCAGTCGATCCAGCACCACCGGCGATCGCTGTGCGTGAAATTCGAATTCGACTTCTGGCATTTCCCGCGCCACTGAAGCAAACAGTTTGGGACCCCAGCTGGCGAGGATTGCTTCGGAGACACCCATAATCAGCTTGCCCTTACGCAGGGCATTGTCTTCAAGGAAAACACTGCGCAGATCCGAAATCAGCGGCGTTACCCGTTCAACGAGTTTTGTCCCGTGATGGGTCAGGACCACTCGACGACCCTGCCGTTCGATCAATGCCCGATCATAAAACGCCTCGAGCCCGGCAATGCGTTTGCTCACTGCCGATTGCGAGATCTTCAGCACCGTCGCGGTTTCCATCATGGTGCCGGTTTTGGAGAGCGTGACGAGGGTTTCGAGATTTTCCAGCATCACTCATTCCCTTTGGTTGAAGTACCTATTCCATACATTCGCTTTTTTCAAGTAAAGCGAATAATGAGAATGTCGGCCATGTTGTATGCCTTTCTGATTTTCGTCGTCTTTGTCACCAGCACCCTGTCGGGGGTACTTGGCATGGCTGGTGGCATGATCCTGATGGCGGTGCTGGTTATCACACTGCCCATCGCGGCCGCGATGATGCTGCACGGTGCTGTGCAACTGACGGCCAACGGTTCACGGGCCTGGTTCCTGCGCGAACATGTTCAGTGGACCGTGCTGCCATGGTATGCACTGGGCGCGCTGAGCGTGCTCGTTGTTTTCACCGCACTCGTGCTGGTGCCAAACGCAGGTCTGGTGCTGCTTCTGATCGGGTTGTTTTCACTTGGCGCGCGGTTTTCCGGCCGCTTTGCCAGGCTCGACATTACCAGCCCGGGCACTGCGATTGTGTGCGGCATCATCGTCACGACAGCGCAGTTGCTGGCCGGTGCGTCGGGGCCACTACTGGATGTGTTCTATCTCAATTCCACACTGTCCCGACATGCGGTGGTCGCCAACAAGGCGTTGACCCAGGCGCTGGGACATACGATCAAGATCGCTTATTACGGCTTCGTGGCGGGCACCTGCTGCTCGGCGAACGAGCGGGCGTTCAGCGACGTCTTGCCGCCGGTGTTTGTGGTCATCGCACTCGGCGCTGCCCTGCTGGGGACCCGATCCGGGACACGACTGCTTGACCACGTCAATGAAGAACGATTCCGCTACTGGAGTGGTCTCATCATTACGGGCATCGCCGTGATCTGCGTACTCCAGGGCGCCTGGCTGCTCTGGAAAGGATGACTACGAGTCGCTCGTCAGGTCTGACAATCTACCAAACGCTCGAATCAAGCCTTTACCGGCTTCACTACGAACAGCAGATCGCCAGCATTCACCTGACGTCCGTTTTCTATGTTGACGCGCGTGACACGATAACGGTGGGTGCTCGGGAAGAGATCCACATCGGTATTAAAATCCTGCAGCTTGAGCGGCGTGAAGATTTTCATCGCTTCCAGCTGACAGATCGTCTGATCCAGATCGATCACGTCATCCACGGACACATAAGCCGGATCCGTGGGGGATGAAGAACTGTAGAAGATCGCAGTGGCCGGTGACAAGACTTTGAGTTCATCACTATCGGCTATGCGAACACTCTCCCGATTGATGGCCGACAAGCTGTCGCCGGCGGTTGATTCTATTTCCCGAATCAACGAATCGATTTCGGTGCGCTTGAGAAATTCGGGCAGATACCCGGTGTCGTAATCGCCGCTGTTGAACTGAGCGTCTTTCAACACTCGCCGCAGAAGCGGAATGTTGGAGCAGATACCGGTTACTTCAACCTGGCCCAGATAGGATTCGAGTTTGGTTATACCAGCGGCGCGATCTGCGGCGTGCACAATAATCTGTGCCACCATGCTGTCATAGTACGGCGAAACAAACTTGCCGGTTCCCGCAGTCGCAATCACTTCGACACCTTCCCTAACCGGGAAGTTGGCGATGCGGATCTCACCGGGATGCGGTCGAAACTCGATCTTGCGGCCAACCTGCAGCACGCGTTCCGCAGTCACACGGGCTTCGATGGCATACCCGTTGGACCCCGGCTGCATCTCAGCAATCGATTCACCCGAAGCGATGCGATATTGGGCGCCGACGATGTCGATGCCACTCACCCACTCGGTGACGGGATGCTCCACCTGCAGTCGGGTGTTCATTTCCATGAAGTAGATGGCTTTAGCCTGCAAGTCGTAGATGAACTCCACGGTGCCTGCGCCAACATACTTCACTTCATCGGCGATGAGTCGCGTGTAATCCAGTACCGATTTATGCAAATGTGGGGGTAATGCTGTCGATTCGCTCTCTTCCAGCACTTTCTGCTTGTCGCGCTGCACGCTGCAATCACGAATGCCAAGCACCTTGGTATTGCCATGGGTGTCACGCAACACCTGGGCTTCGATGTGGCGCAGGCTGGTGATGTACTTTTCAAGATATACATCACCGTTGCCAAACGCGGATCGGGCCTCGCGTGTGACCCGGTGAAACTGTTCGTGAAACTCTGACGCTTTCTCCACCACCTGAATACCTTTGCCACCGCCACCATGTACGGCTTTGATGAGCACGGGGTAGCCGATGGTCCCGGCAACTTCCGCCGCTTTATCAGCAGAGGTCAGGATGCCGTGGCTGCCTGGTACAACAGGTACATTCAGTCGCATCGCCGTGTTGATGGCGTTCGACTTGTTGCCCATCGTCTCCATGCTGTACACGGGCGGGCCGATGAAGTTGATGCCATGCCGCCGAACCAGTTCGGCAAACTGCGAGTTCTCGGACAGAAAACCGATACCGGGGTGCAGACTGTCAACGTTGGTGTCCTTGGCAATCTTCAACACACTCTGTGCATTCAGATAGCTTTCATCGGGCGTGTTGCCACCGATACAGACCAGTTCATCGCGCTCGCCAAGCATGTCGGCTGCAGCAGACTCCATATCCGGATCGGACTGAACCAGTACGACACGAATGTCGTTTCGCTGTGCGATGCGGATCAGCTTCACCGCCGTACAACCACGGGCGTGGATCAACACTTTTTTCACCGGTCGAATCAGATCGCGGTCGGTGTAGTGTGGGTTGTGGGCAACCACCACAGGCCGCTGCTTGCTCAATACTCCGGCCCAGATGCGGGTAACCACATCCTGAACACTTTCGGTGGGTACCGGCACATCGGGATCCACCTGCCTCAGGGCTTCGTCGAACTTGGTGTAGAACGGGTGTTTCACCAGCCCCTGCATGGCTTCAGGATTGATCGATAGATAGTTGGACAGCAGCGAATCCAGCGGCAGATTGGACGGTGTCACGATCTGGCCGGCAAACGGCATGCTGGTGCCGGAGAAATAGTAGGTTTGCACTAGCGGATGGGTAACAAAACTGGCTTGCGCTCCCCCCGTGCAATCGCCAAAGCCGAAGACGATGACCGGCAAGTCATGATCCCGGACAAACCGCGTGATGCGATCATTAACCGCCGCCATGGAGAACAACGAGCCCGCGCCTTCTTTGGTCTGCATGCCACCGGATGAAATAAAACACACCACCGGCAGATGCTCTTCCGCGCATCGCACCAGCAGACGACAGAATTTCACCGCGCTGGCCATGTCGAAGGCGCCGGCCTGGAACGAAACGTTCGACACGATGACACCCATCGGCAGACCCTGCGCGCCGTTTTCGAACCTGCCGATGCCGCTGACGACACCGCACGGCGTCAGGTTTTTCTGCAGCGCCTCTTCGATGGACAGACGGAAGCCGGGGAAACTGCGTGGATCGCTGGAAATCAGATCACTGTCCAGCTCTTCGAACTTGCGAAAGAACCGCTGCAGAATGTCGGTGTGCGTGACGGTGGTACCGCGTCTGAACTTGCGCAGTACTTCCTGCATCTGCAGATCACGATAGGCAATATGCAGTCGGTTCCAGAAATCCTTGCGTCGGCCAATATTGCGCGGCGCAATCTTGCCCTGATAACTCTTGCCCTCATTTTCAGCCAGCACATAGGAGTTGAGCAGCGACTCGAATATGTAGGTCACTACCACAAACAGCGCGTCGGCCAGATGCGGAAAGCTCAACCGCTTCCATTCTTCAACCGCGCGGAAAAAGTCACCGCCTTTGGGTAATTTCAGAACCCGTTGATACCACCTGATGACTTGCTGCCTGAGCTGCGTCGTCGCATTGACTCCGGTTGATGCTCCTCGACTACCTAAGGTGACACCACTGGCCGCGAGTTCCAGCGTCGTGTTGAGCAGGCGACCCAACGATTCACGCGACAGCGACTGACTGCGCTGCGCTTCACTGGCGATTGAATCCAGGTTGGCAATGACTTGGTCATACACCGAGTCAAACAACAGCAGGTTCTCGCACTCGCGCATGAAATCGGTACGCAACTCATCATCGATCAGAAGATCCAGCACCGTAAGTTCATTGGTGCCGACAATGCGTGAACGATCACGCCGTTTGCTGACATGTTCGGGGAATCGCTTTTCGAGGAAACGGCGATTGACCTCCAGATCGGAAACGCCCGCTTCGGTGCCAACCGTGAAGCGTTCACTGGTCATCGCCAGATTGAGTTCTGCCGTCAGCTGATTGACGAGATAAGCATCCGACATGTCTTCGATGCCACGCCCGGCCAGCAGCTTTTTGCCCTGGTGACTGAACGTGCGAAGCATCAGCGGATACAACTCCGCATCCAGTCGGATCGCCTCAATGAACTGCCGCGGCGCAACCAGATCGTTGACCTTGAGAATCTGCCGAGTATCTCGATGATTATCCAGTAGTTCGATCAGCGCACGAAGGTTGCCAACCGCGTCGGACTTCCAGCGGTTGTAGAGATACACGCCAACCCGCGTAATGAGCCCCGCGCGCGCATCGTCGAAGTTCTTCTTTGGCTCACCGAACAGGAACATCGCAATGCGACCCCGCTCGGCGTTCAGCGCTTCTTTCTTTTCGGTGTAGTTGCGCCAGGCCTTGGACAGCGCGTCGTCGTAGACCACCTTGTCAGGATCCTGCAACCACTTGAGGAACGACTGACGACGTTCGAGATCGGCCCGCTTGTCCAGCTCACCCTGTGGCAGTTCCTGGTGTGCAAGTCGCCCGTACTGCGCCTTGGTGGTGGCCTTGATCCGTTTGCGGATGGACAGGTACCGCAGATAACGGAACGCAACGCCGAAGATGTTCAGATATTCGGTTGGATTCTTGGTCAGCTTGAGTGCTGCTGTGGCCTGCATCTGCACCAGGCGTGGTGATGGCCGCAGGTACCGCAGCAGGCTCTGCTTGTAATGATCGAGAATGTAATCGTTCTCGGCGACGAAGTTCTTGGCCTGGCTCTCCACCCGCAGAATGCCGGTAGTGATGGCGAGCCGTAGATTTTCCAGATCCGCATCGGCGCGATCAGCGCTGAAGTCGATCACGCCGTCGATGTTGCCCTGCTCGTACAGTTCGAAGGCAGACAGCCCGACGTATTGCGCACATTCCTGCCAGGAGAGATTCAGGCGTCGAGCGATGCTGGCCAGACCACGCGGCTGAATGGTGCTGAATACGGAATCTTTCACCGCCAGAAGCAGGTTGCTTGCCGCCAGCGGGATGGCACCACCTGAGTAACCCAGACCGAAGACGATACCGATAGTTGGCACGTCGACGTTGCAGGCTTCAACGATCAAACGCGATATCGCATGAGCCTGGTTATTACGATTGGCTTCCTCTCTCGAGTCTGCTCCAGGAGTGTCTATGAAGTTGACTATCGGCGTTCGTCGGCGTGCGTGATAGGCAATGCGCTCGGCCGCTGCCTTGTGATGGCGAGGACCCCACGTACCATTTTCGGCTGCACGATCCTGAGCGATGAACCCCACTGGACGGATCTCGCCATTGAATTCCAGCTCAATGGTTGCCGAATAATAGGGGCCATCCGACTCTTCCCGACGCACACGACCCAGACGACGAATGATCGAAGGTGCGTTGATGCGCTGAGAATCTTCAGCCGGTGTAACCACGGACTCGATATACGAATCCACGTCCATGTTGGCGAGGGCACGACAACGGCGCTTGATGACCTCATCTCGCAGTAAACCCCGCACGGCCTCTTGCCCGGTACTGACCGCAGGGAACAGAGAGACGTCATGCGCGAGGCTTTCAGCAATCAAATAGAGGCGATCACCCTCAATGAGCTGTTTATCCACTGGCCGCCGACTGGTTAGAATGCTGCGTACTCTAGTGGCTGAACGCCCTCAACTCAATGTCTGTGTCTTCTATGTCTTTCACCGTTATGAACATCGCTGTATTGACCGTCTCCGACTCGCGGACACTCGAGACGGATACTTCAGGTAGTCTGCTCGAGTCACTGGCAACCGATGCCGGTCATCGTGTTGTCGCGCGACAGCTGGTGCGTGACAACATCTACGCGTTACGTGCACTGGTCTCGCAATGGATCTACGACGAATCGGTGCAGGTCATCATCAGCACCGGCGGCACCGGGTTTACCGGCCGCGACAGCACACCGGAAGCCCTGGTGCCACTGCTGGACAAGGAAATGCACGGCTTCGGTGAAGTGTTCCGCCAGCTCTCCTATGACGATATCGGGACCTCGACGATTCAGTCCCGGGCGTTTGGTGGCATCGCCAATGCGACCGTGATTTTCGCACTGCCAGGCTCGACGGGTGCGGTGCGCCTGGGTTGGGAAAAAATCATCAGGGCACAGCTCGACATCAACAACAAACCCTGCAACTTTGCTGAACTTGCCCCTCGCTTTCGCGAATGGGCCCGTGATTAGCTGGACAAAAATTACGCAACCGAAAATGCTGCGCAAGGTAGTTAAGCGCTGCGGAACGATTGACTGGCGAATTGACTGGAGAGAAGGTCGGTATTGCAGCGGAAATCGAACCGTAAGGTCACAACCCATGAAGTTGGGAGACCCAGTCATGAGACGTCGAGTAGAAGCACCCTGTGGGAGATCTCCCGATCGCGAACCGTTGGTTC
>JAYSTS010000378.1:0-3931 GCA_043719475.1 Gammaproteobacteria bacterium
GGATTGTGCGATACCTGCCAATCGAAGCGCAATCAGACTCGGCTGCCAACTACTCCCTCAAGTGGCTCGTTCACCAGAAACCAGCTCAAGTGTCTCTGCACGGGTCGGACCGCGCACCACACGGGCTGCCGCATTGCGTGACCGGCCACGCAGCATGTAGAGCAGGACAATGAACTGAGTCTTGCGATCCTTGAGGAATTCACCAGGTTTTTCGATGAGATTGAACGTACGCATCATGCCGCGCATGACATGCATGTTGTAGCGGACAGCCGCAGCCAAGGCATCGCCAAAGGCCAACTCCAGCCACTGCTTTACCGCGCCCTTCGCCTCATCTACCGGCTTACCGTCTCGGCACGCGATAGCTCGCCGGATACCTCGCTTGTCTTCCCGCAGACTGGCGGTGTAGATCGGTCGCAGCTCGGTCTCGGTACGTTGATTAAAAACAATCGCTCTTGCACCTGGGTCCTGTTCCGCCATCAGTACATCGGCCAATAGATGCGCATGCAGGATCCCTGTACTGCAGCCTCGCCCATAGAGTGGGTTCGTTCGCACCGACGCATCACCGACAGCAAAGAAGTTGTGCACGAGCGGTTTACCGTCCTTTATGAAGTGTCGCCAAACTGCACGTATGTCGCCAATGCCAAAGGAATCCGTGGTAGGTTCGCAGACGTCCTTGCCAACCCACGGCAATAGCCCAGGAATACTCCGGCAGATCGCATCGAACGTATCACTATCCTTAATCGCTTCCCTGATCTGCGTTTCCGAAACATGTACGCAGACGATCAATGCAAAGTTGCCGCTGTCTCCGGGGAATACACCGAACTTGACATACCCAAGATCCCCGGCAGAACGATCCTTGCCACCACGGGGCGGTTCTGCGACACCGGGTTTGAGTTTGTAGTGGCGGGTGTAATAGACAATCTCGGCGTCTTCATTTTCCTCAATCAACTGAACGCCCGCATCGGCCAGCCAACGAGGAAACTTCGTGGTGCGGCCACTTGCATCAACAATCACATCTGCTGTGATTACTTCACCGAAGCGCGCCACACAATCTTTCCTCACCTTGACACCTCGGGCCACGAGCTGGCCATGGTGTTGTTCGGTGATCAGACCATCAATGTGTACTTCGTTGAGGATACGTACGCCGGGAAAGGAGGTCACAAAACGTCGTAAAACAGTTTCAATGGTGGCCCGACGGCACATCAGCACAAACAGTTTCTCGTCTCCTGGTTGAGCCTGGTATTGCTGGCTCAACTCAGGCGACAACATATCCTTGAAGTCGACTCGCCTAGCGCCCGCTGCATAAAACGCTTCCAGCAGATCGGGATAGTTCTCCTGCAGCAGACTGCACATCAGCCCGAGGAATGCGTGGGGATGTCGAAATTGCGAGGCACCCCGCCGCGACCACTCAAAAAACGCCTTGTCCGCATCACCTTCCGGAGGCGCCGAATCACGTTCCAGCATCGTCACCGCAAAGCCCTTGCGCGCCAGTGCGAGCGACGTACACATGCCGGCGATGCCACTACCAACCACGAGCACCTCTTCAGTCACGTTCGTCCCTCTCCACTTTCACTGCCCGGCTTACTTCGACACCATTTTCAGGAAATTCAGCATTTCTTCATTCACGATTGAAGGAGCCTCTTGCTGCGTCCAGTGACCTATACCTGGAATCAAACGATTGATCCGCAGATCAGTGACCCGCTCTGGCATCTTCTTCAGCGCATCTGCCGCCATCACCACAACACCATCACGTTCGCCCGCCACAAACATGGCTGGCTGACGGATCTGCTCAGGTGCACCCTTGGTCAGCTCCCAGGTCAGGTCATGATTGCGGTAGTAGTTGAGCGGCCCACGCATGCCGGACCGCGTAAACTCACCGGTATAAAAATCCAGATCTGACTCGGTCAACCATTTTGGTAGTGAAGCGGGATTCGGCAGACTCGTAAGCAGGTCATCATTCGGAACCTTGCCCGTCAGGCCAGACAGATCAGCCTCGCCTGCACCGAGATAGAGAAACTTGCGCAGCGCCGTGCGAATGTCCTTCTCGAACTCCGCTTCCGCAACGCCTGGCTCCTGAAAGTAAAGCTGATAGAAAAACTGGCCCTTGAACATCTCGCGCATCATCGGCATCGGTTGTACCGGAGATCGCGGGCTGAACGGTACCGATAAAGCACCCACTGCCGTGAACTTGTCAGGATGGTTGAGCGCACAACTCCAGGCAGTCGGCGCACCCCAGTCGTGACCAAACACAATAGCAGTCTGGTAACCGAGCGCTGGAATGAGACCGACGATGTCGTTCACCACCTGCACCTGGTTGTACGCTTCGATGTTATGCGGTTTGTCGCTCTTGCCATAACCACGCATGTCAGGGGCGACCGCATGAAATCCGGCGGCGGCGAGCGGGGCGAACTGATGTCGCCAGGAATACCAGGACTCTGGAAATCCATGCAGCATGAGCACCAGCGGCCCTTCACCTTGCTCGGCGATATTCAGTTCAATGCCATTGGTGGTCACCCGTCGTTGTTTGATGTTGACCAGACTCATGCATTGGCTCCCGGCAGAATTTCACCTTGTGCTTCATTGCCATAACCACCCTTCTGGCTCCAGGCAATCTTGCCGCCAACAATCACGGTATGCACGCCCACGGCATCACGCACGTAGCGAGAGCCGTCGCCAGGAACGTCCTGGGTGTAGTACTCAACACCCCGGTCGATGAGCGCTGCATCAAACACCGCTATATCGGCGACATAACCTTTCTGCAACAGACCACGTTCCTGCAGGCCCCAGATGCTGGCGGTATCGCTGGTGATCTTTTTCACCGCACCTTCCAGCGTCAGGCTACCCGTCTTGCGCACGTACTGACTGAACAGGAATCCGGTATCTCCGTACGTCGAGAAGGAGAGGATGTGAGCACCACCGTCGCTGGCACCCACGTGTACGCGTGGATGGGCCAGCAGGTTACCCACTCGATCATCGTCGTTGTGACCCATGTTGCCGGCGAGAAAGTGGGCATCCAGATCTTCCTCCAGCGAGAGATCGATCATCGCGTCGACCGGTGTTGTCTCTCGCAATATGGCGATCTCCGCCAGCGTCATGCCGACATAAGGCTGGTTGGCTTCACTCTTGACCTGGCGCAGCACAACTCGTGGCCACAGGCCATTGAGCATCGCCGCTTCCACGATCATCTTCTGGCGCTGTTCGGTATCACGGAACGCGGCAACGATGTCCGCATGCGTACCAAATCGCATCACGCGATACCAACTCGGAAAGCGGATGAAGAGAAGGCTTGGTACCGCAAAACAGAAACTGATGTCGATGGGCCTCGTCTGGACTTGTGGCCACACCCGCGCACCGCGAGCAAACTGCTCATCAACCCGCTGCATCACACGTTGCACACCGTTGCTGTTGTCCGCATTCACAAACAAGGGTGAGAACGTGGTCGGGATGCCGAACTTGAGAGACAGTTCAGCCAGCTGATCAACTCGCGCGATGGTCAGATCGGCGTCGTAAAACTCCGGCACGATCTGCAGGATTCGACCATATTTAGCCAGCACCTCACACAGAGCCTCCAGTTCAACCTGGTCTGCATACCGACTGGGTACTGGTTGCAGGGTTTCGTCCATGTCGACAAAACTGGTGGATAGCCCCACCGCACCCGCATCCAGACACTTGTACAGTAAATCCTGCATCTGCTTGAGTTCGTTCAGTGTGGCCGTGCGCTGCATGGACGCATCTTCCATTACCCAGAGGCGCAGCAGACTGTGTCCCACCAACGGCGCCACATTGATGGCCAGACCCTTGCGAATACGGGCCACATATTCTTCGAAGGTTTCCCAGTTCCACACCACGCCGGTTTCAAAGGCGATCTTCGGCATTTCTTCAATCTGGTTGAACATGCCCACCAGTTTCATTCGATGTTTGGCCTTGAGCG
>JAYSTS010000379.1:0-30606 GCA_043719475.1 Gammaproteobacteria bacterium
CAATCAACCAAAACAGGAGCCCGCAAACAAACGAAACATCTCATCCATCGACACTAATTAATCCACTCTGGTGTCTCAATGTCATTGACACATTCCGGAACTCATCGCCCAGATGTGAGCTTTGATGGTAGACGCGCAAGAAAGCCGACCCGGCGCCAATACGAAGGCTCGAGTAGATTGAAGCGACGAAGTCCGAGTTGATCAGATCGGATGAGCGGGCATCGAGATTGAATTCGCTGAAGACACCAGCCTGTAGACCGATCTCCCACTGTGCGGCAGAAGCACCGAGATTGCCGCGGTAGAAAGGCAGTGTTTCACCGAAGCTCACCGATGCGTTGTTGTTGCCGTCCAGTTCATCATCGACGTAGTTGCGAAAAGCTGCCGAAAAGTGCGCCCACCGAGGATCCGCCAACAAGGGTCTGAACAGATGCCCGGCGGGAAGTGCGCCCGTTTCGAAAATCGCGGCGCTTGGTAAACCCGTCATGCGAAGACCATCCTGCTCCGCTGAGCCCTCGATGATTCGATCAGCGATCCGCTCGATCGGTCTGACTTCGAACACTCCAGGAATCGTCGCCAGAAGCTGCAGCACCCGCGTACGATCGTTGGCCGCAAGCCCGCCAACGGGTACTTTCATGACGCCACGGCGAACTTTGATACCTGTAAAGTCGAACGCAAACTCTTTGCTTAAGAGACCTGCTGCATAGCCTTCCAGGTAGGCGTTATCAACTGGCGAAGCCAAGGCTATACCCGCCAGTGTAAGACAGAAGGCCGCTGCAATCCGTGTTAAACCTATGCGTAATGCCGCTCGGTTCATTCCTTCTTCCGCTGTTCGTCCGCTTCCATGTGGAACTGATGCAAAACCCGATGGGCTACAGGCGCCAGAATGATTCCGGCAGCGAAAATGACGACGAGACCGCAATACAGTGCATACAGTCCTTCGAACAGTTTTCCGGATTCAGTAACTGGCAGATCGACCGGGCCCATACCTCCCAACAGCATCGATGCGTTCAGGAAGCTATCGAGCCAGCTCAGATGCTCCAAAAAGTGATAACCCCCCATGCCGATACACAGCGACACGGCAATGAGGGCCATTGCAGACAGACAACTCACAGAAAGTCGAACGACAAACTCCCGTTGAGGCAGCACGGGGTCCGTCCGGAGCTCGAATTCAGGTAACACGTAACGCTCAGCTGATCCGCGATAACGAAGACAGTTTTATTTTTCTGCTCGCCGGGAGTGACGATCAGCTGCCGCTTGCAGGTTCCTCATGGTTTGCTCGTCATTCGACTCACAGCAACGCCGAGCACCACCGCAATACTCAGAGAGGTGACTGGATGAAGCTGGACGTATTCCCTGGTCGCCTCGAGCAGTTTGCGCTGGGCGTCTTTGAACTCATCATCACTGATGCCCAAGGACCGGGTCGCAGACGCTGCGACAGCGGTGGCTTGTTCGACTGCACTGTGGGCACTGTTCACCATTTCCGTTAGCAACGGCCCAGACATGTTTGAAAGCATGTCGATGGCTTCGTGAGCACCTGCCGCTGTGCACGAAATGCCCTGTGAAAAAGTGAGCCTCGGACTATCGGCCGACATTGTTTTGGCCTGATCGCTCATCACAAGAATTCTCCTTCCCTCTGAATCGTGACGTCTGTACCACTCTCCCCCACTTGCCCCCGCCTGCCGATCGTGAAGGGTTGAGCGCGTGAAGACTCCATCGATTCAGTCACAAAAAAGGTAGCCAGCGGATTTGATGGCTCCGCTGGCTTGTGAACATCAGGACGCGGGGCTGGCGGCGACGGCTGGAACGGGTGGATTATCAATGATCAGCTCGACCCGACGATTCTGCTGGCGGCCAGATTCACTGTCATTAGCGACCAAAGGAGCCTCTTTGCCCAATCCTTTCGCATCCAGTCTCTGGCTGCTGATGCCTTTTGACTGCAGATATCTGCTGACTGCTTCTGCTCGGCGCTGCGAGAGCTGCTGGTTGTAATCGGCGCTTCCGACATTGTCGGTATGGCCCTCAATCGCGACCCGACGCTCGGGGTACTGGTTCAGGAAAGTCACCAGCCGGTCAAGCGTAATCGTGCCACCTGACTTCAACTCCGAACTATCAAAGGCGAATAACAGGTCACCGAGCGTGAGCACCAACCCTCGCTCTGTGGCCTCTGCCTTTAGTGCATCAATCTGACGCTGCAGTTCTGCGGCATCCAGAGCTGCCTGCGTTGCCGCCGCGTCAGAGCTGGCTTGGGCGATTTCCGCATCTTTCCGCACCTGCTCAGCCTCATCGCGAGCAAATTCCGCTTCGGACTGCGCAATCTCCGCATCACCGCGTGCAAGTTCTGCTGCACCTCGCGCCTGGTCAGCTTCGCGTGTTCGGGCATCTAGCCGAGCCTTGCCACGAGCTTCGGCCAGGCCCGCTCTCTGATCTTCTGCAAACCGGGTCTTCGCCTTGGCGATGGCAATTTCGACACTCTGATCAGCCATGTAGACACGATGCGCGCCGAGTTCCCGATCTTTGCTCTCGGGTAATTCCGCCAGCACGACGGCCGCTTCGGCGTTCTTGATGGCGACCGGCGCTCGCGTTGACAGATCGGAATTCCTTTGCAATCCGCTGAGTTTGCTCCGTACTGCATCGGCACCAGCCGGACTCTGAGGCGTTGAAGCGCACCCAGCGAGTGAAGCCGCAACGACGAGTGAAGCAGTCAACGCACTCATTCGGAATTTTGTAGGAATATTGGTCATCATCGCTGATCTCCAGCACGTTGCATTTCTTCGGATAGCGCCTCGACACCCTCTGACAACTCCGCGTTGATGGCGACGGCTTTGGCAGTTTCGGTTCGGGCAAAGGCAAGTTCGGCAGTCAATTTTGATTCTTCTGCAAGTCGCTTCGCTGCCAGCATCTGCTTGTTCGCTGCCGCACTGTTGGCGCGGGAAAGTTTCTCGCGTGCCTCACTGAGCTCGGCCGACGCAAACCGCCCTGCGTTGGCAGTTTCAGCAGCGCCGATTGCGGATTGCGCAGCATCGAGTTCAACTTTCGGTGGCAGGGGTGCAGATGCACAGGCCGACAGCAGGATTGCAGCGCCTGCCAGCATTGACACTCCTCCAAGATGATGTCGACTGGATGTTTTTTCCGGTTCAGTGTTCATAACTTTTCCCTTTTAAATAAACGAGAGGTGGTTAAAGAGAGGTAGGTCGACGAGAGCGTTGAATAACTTCAGCGGAGAGCCTGCCGCGATAGGCAAATGGCGTCTGTGCGTAAACGTACAGTGTTCGATCGCTCACTCACGCATCTTGCCCAAGGGCCTCACCTCTTGTTAGCAACTACACCCACCGCGAGAAAACGCCATGACTGAACATATCTACAAGACCATCGAAATCACCGGTACATCTATACAAGGAAGCGATGAAGCGGTTCGCAACGCTGTGACGAGAGCAGCCAAAACTATCAATCACATGGATTGGTTCGAAGTGATTGACACGCGTGGCCACCTGGAGGATGGGCAGATCGCTCACTGGCAAGTCACCGTGAAGATTGGCTTTCGGCTCGAAGATTGAAGCGAGTTTCATGCAACCAGGAACCTTGCACCGCCGATGAGCAAGGATCACCGCTCTTAACGGTGCCGGTCCATTTTCAATTGGTGTGTTCCCCACCGCACAGATAGCTCATGAATTCTCGAACACAGTATGTTTGTGGGTTGAGCGAGTAGTTCTAGCAACCCCAACAACAGCGACTCTCACACGAGGTTAATCATGAAAAATCGTCACACCCTGCTCATCGCCTTGACGGGACTGATCCTCAGCCTAGGTTCCGGCTGCGCAGTCAAACGCGATCAACAAACTGTCGGCTCGTACATTGACGACGCGGCCATCACCACCAAGGTCAAAGGCAAATTCGTCGAAAGCAAAGCAGTTGATGCAACCAGTATCTCGGTAGAGACACTGAAAGGCACCGTATTGCTTTCTGGCTTCGCCAAGAACAGCGAAGAAAAAACCAGGGCAGGACAGATCGCGCGCGATATCGAAGGCGTCACTTCCGTAAACAATGAAATTGCAGTACGCCCGTAGTCCACCGACAGTCGGCGGGCGAAGGTGCCTTTCATCAACCAGACCAAAGGACATTCAATATGAATTGGGATCGAATCGAAGGTAACTGGAAGCAGGTTTCCGGTAGAGCAAAATCACAATGGGGCAAGCTGACCGACGACGAACTGGACGTTGTCGCCGGCAAGCGAGACCAATTGTCCGGCATCATCCAGGAGCGCTACGGCATAGCCAAAGATGAAGCGGAAAAGCAGATGGATAACTGGCAAAGCCAGGTCAAGGAAACGTGGTTCACCACCTAGTTCCGGGTTATTCCGATTGCTCTGACCAGCACAAGGAAGTGCTGCCATCTACTCAACCCATGATAAAGTCGATTCCGAGCTGTCTTCTCACCCCTCCGGTTGCGCGGGAGCACAGACTGACGGTGTAGAACTTCTGACTTCTTACCACAACCGGTCAACGACTCAATTCTCCAACCGAACAAGGCCTGGACACTCCCATTGAGACTGGAACCATCTGAAGACTCGAACTCCTCGGAAAACAATGCACTCCCCTACTTGCTGGTTGCAGTCTCTATAGCGCTTGCGTGGATCCTCCTGCCGTTTTATGGAACCCTTCTTTGGGGAGCGATCATAGCATTGCTGTTCGCACCAGTTTTTCAATGGTTGTTACCACGTTGTCGCTCTCAGCGCTCTATTGCTGCAGCGTTGACAGTTCTGTCGGTACTGTTGATTGCAATCATCCCGCTGTCTCTTTTGAGTGTTGCCCTGGGCCGGGAGGTCATGCAGGTTTTTCAGAGTCTGCAAACCGAAGGCGGGAATTCAGCTGCATTCTTGCGACGCACTTACGACCAATTGCCTGACTGGGCTTTGACGCTGCTGCACCGGTTTGGTCTGGGCGACTTCAGTGACCTCCAGAAAACGTTTACGGACCTCGTCACCAAAACCACGCAAGTCATCAGCACTCAAGCGATCAACATAGGCCAGATCACGTTCGAATTGGTTCTCGCCCTGTTCGTTACCATGTACATCGCGTTCTTCCTGATCAGAGACGGGAACAGCTTGATCGACGATTTTCGTTATGCGTTACCGCTCGCCCCACAGCACAAGAAGGCTCTGATCAACAAATTTGCAACCGTAATCAGGGCAACCGTCAAAGGCAATCTGGTGGTCGCGATCATCCAGGGTGCATTGGGTGGCATCGCATTTTGGTTCCTGGATGTCAGAGCAGCTTTGCTCTGGGGTGTCGTGATGGCTTTTTTATCGTTGCTGCCTGCGGTTGGTGCAGCGCTTGTCTGGATACCCGTTGCAGTCTCTTTCGTTATTACTGGAGAGATATTCAAAGGCCTTGCGTTGACCGTGTGGGGCATACTTGTCATCGGGTTGATAGACAATCTCATGCGACCGATACTCGTCGGTCGGGACACCAGAATGCCTGACTATGTCGTCATGATCTCTACGCTGGGCGGGATGGCCGTGTTGGGCATTAACGGCTTCGTCATCGGTCCAGTGATTGCAGCCATGTTCATCGCCGTGTGGCACATCTATGTCATTACGAGTCACGACCTTTCCGACATGTCGACCATAACGCCATCTCCATCAATCAGTGACTCGGTGATCCTCACGTCTGGTTATGGGTCTATAGCCAATATTCCCAAAGACGAGCAGCAAACTCCTTGACGTGCAGCGTCCAGTTGCGCTTCTCCCATTCGTCCAGCACGACACGTCGCGAGCTCGCGAGATCGTCGTCAAACATGGTTTGAATCTGCCCACCGAAATCAGTTCCAAGCACCACCGCATCGAGTTCGTAATTGTGCAGGAAACTTCGCCAATCGAGATTGGTCGATCCAACGGTCGCCCACACCCCGTCGATCAGCGCGGTCTTGGCATGCAGTATCGCGCCCTGGCGTTCATGAATTTCTACACCGGCACGCAGCAACTTTTCATAAAAACTTCGCCCGGCATGAAAGACCAGCCCTGAGTCCGACTTACTCGGCAGTATCAGGCGAACTGAAACGCCTCTGGCCACTGCGCTTTTCAGCGCTCTCAGCAGTTGCGGGTCCGGAACGAAGTAGGCATTGGTCAGGTGAACAGTAGTCTCTGCGCTGTCGATGGCAGAGAGCAAGGTGGCATACATCAAGCTAATGGGCGCTTTAGGAGAGCTGCCGATCACCCGCATCACCTGATCACCTGCGCGCTGACTGCCAGGGAAATAATTTCCCGGTGGGAGTCGTTCACCCTGTTGCAACCGCCATGCGGTGAAGAACAGCTTCTGCAACTCTTCGACGATGGGGCCGCGCAGCTCCAGGTGTGTGTCCCTCCACGCAGGCGCGCTCCCTGCAGGCGTCGCCGGTTCAGATGGATGTCTTCTGAACCTTGATGAGCCGCCAGAATACACACTGCTGATGTTGATCCCGCCGAGGAAGGCAATTCGCCCGTCTACGATCAGCAGCTTGCGATGATCGCGCTGATTGAGATTCCATGCGGTACGGGCAAAGACAGGATTGACCGGATTGAACTCCAGTAGCCGCACGCCGTTCTGCCTCAGGCGCTCGAAAAATGCGTGAGGCGTCCCGATCGTACCGATGCTGTCGTAGATGAGGTTGACCTGGACACCCTGGCCTTGTTTGGCAATCAATGCGTCAGCAAAACGATTACCAACCGCATCATCATCCAGTATGTAGGTTTCCATGTTGATGTGATCTTTGGCAGCGTTGATTGCCCCCAGCATCGCCGCATAGGTCGCCGGTCCATCCTGTAACAAACGGACGCCATTGCCTGTGAACAATTGACTGCTGTTGATTGTCTCTTCACGTGCAAGATGTCGATCAAATATGCCGGTTGACGACACGGAATCCTCAAGTTCTTCAAGTATGGGCGCACTGATGGCCACCGGCAGTGTTCCGTGTACACCTGCGAGCGGGACCGAATTAGAAGCGCTGACTGTGTCACTCCCACGCAAGGTCACCGGCCCAACACAGGCGCCCAGGAAGGCGCACAAGGCGCTGAATGAAGCCAACTTTCGACTGATGGTAGCCACCAGATGTACCACAGAAGACGATGACCAGGAATTCGAGGAACCGTCGAGCAAGCCATCTTTGAGCCTTGCCCGACAGAGCGTGCACTTCAAGTGTTGTGCTCGACTTACCGATTGCACAGTAACTTCGGAGCAATCACGAGAGTCACTTGCCAGCCCTCTACTTCATTTTGGAGATCTTCGTCCCCACGACGGACAGATCGCCAATCAGCCCTTTCTCCGCGAACACAAATGCCAGTACGGGCTTGGTTTCTACCATGCTGTCGTATTCACCGTGTGCACCACTCTCGACGACAAGCACTTCAGCATCAGCACCAATTGACCAGCCTTCGCTCGCCAGAAATTGATCCAGTGATTGCTGGGTCATGAACATGAGGATCTGGCTGTGTTTGGCAATGCCAAGCGTCAATCCAAGCGAGGCCGACGTCAGAGAGTAGTAGCCCATGGTCTTGCCATGTACCTGCAGTACGCCTTCACCATACTCACCCGCGACACCAGCGCCTGCTTTGGTGACTTCCGGAAAAATCAGGATGCCAGACGCTCGTTCTGCGAGTTTGGCATTGGCAGCGCTCAGCATATTGAAACTGGTGACTGTACTGACGACGTGACGATCCAGGTCAACCCTGGTCGCTGATTGTGTTAGAGCGGCAGCAGTGAGGCCGATCATGAATAACGAAGCGGACGCAAAATTGCGGAGTACTTTCATTGAATGTCCTATGGCAGGACACTGTTTGTTTGATTCAGTCTAGGTTGTGCGTCCTGCCGGTTCGTACTATGGACTGACGGCGTCCGCCTATCTGTACGTTAGCAGACTGTACGGTAACAGCCGCTTTACGCGCCTGGTTCTGCAGGTGTTCCTCCGTGCGCATCACCCAGCGGCCTGGAAAGTGGCCTGGAGAGTGGCCTGGAAAGTGCCCAGGAAGATGGCCAATACATCAAAGTGACCGTTACTATTTCCTGCAGGAAGGCAGCTGTTTTCGCGAGACTTCCCAGTAACGAACCCTCTCGATGCACAGTCCGCTCGAGCAGCACGCCACCCAGGACAGCAATGACAATCGTGCTCTTTCGGGTCGCAAGCTCCCGCATTTCAAACTTAAGTGTCGAAGCCGCAGCTTTGAGTTGTTGACTACTCGTGAGGAATCCATAACGAGCCAGTGCCAAGTCCTGGACCAGTTTCGCTGTGGACGATCGTTCATCAAGAACTGTCACACTGCGGCTCGTTCGAGCAGCTGGTCGAGTGCTTTGGCAACCGTCTCGCGAGTCTCTGGATAACCCAGCGTCCTGGACAGCTTCTTGATGCGAAGAACCAGGAATGGAAGGACCAGCAGATTTAACAGTATCACCCCCATAACCGCGGCAGCCGGAGGGGTTCCGAAGGATATGAACAGCAGCGCTAAAGCGATCGCAAGGCCGAACCACATTGTGGTCAAAACCAGTATGACCAACAGGCAGCTCAACACAATCGCCGACACGCGTCGAGCAGTCAGGCGGGTTTCAAGCACGACCAGTTTGTAAAGTTCCGCACAGACGGCCTTGAGCGTTTCACCCAGCGTCGCAACGTTTGACAGTAGTCCTGGTGAAGGGCGAACGGCCCCGTCACCAGGACCAATCTCACCCTTCGTTGCCTCAGTGGTTGTTACCATTGGGAACGGGACCTGAGCGCTACACGCCAGTCACACGCGAACTCAGGTACCGACTGGCCGTGTAACCGACCACGGCCGCGAGACCCAGCACCAGCAACGGGTTTTCGTGGACGTACTTTTTGGCACCGTCTGTCAGTCTTGCCTGAGCGTTGCGCATTTCTGCAGTTTTCGCTCCAATTGCATCGACCGCACTGGATGCGATTCCTGATGCTTTGTCCACCGCTCCATGAGAGCTCGTGCCCAGTTGGTCAACGGCAGGATGCGCTGCATCAACGGCATCCCTAATAGCGCCGTGCGTGCCGATAGCTGTTCGTTCAATGCCACTCTTCAGGGAGTTCAGCGAACTGTTTTGTGCTGTTACGGAGAGTTCCGGGTTTGTCATGTCTATTCCTTTGTTTGTTCTGGAAGCTTACGAGGTGGCTGCCCGCCGTTGCGATACCCGCATCGACCGGGCAGCCTCTCGAGGAAGATAGTTGAGAGGCTGCCTTCCGGTCGGTGCGCGCTCGCACACAGTGTTGTCATCGACCTTCGATGTGCGCGCAGTTTCATCATGGTGCAGGACTGCACCAACGATGTTGTCGTGGTGTTCATGAGTCATCATTAATTGTCCTTGTTTCAACCTTTGGGGCATGTGGGGCATGTTATTACGCCGTCGCCCTTTGCCTCTGATCGTTGCCAAAGCGAACAGACCGGAGCTCAAGAGCAGAACTTCGAAAAGACCAGTCAGATCCATGACGATCGCGTCGTTGAGATCAGACCGCACGGCCGCGAATGAACCGAACCAGAAAGATGACCAGCGCGACGACCAGAAGTATGTGAACAATTCCACCCAGGGTGTATGACGTCACCATACCCAGTGCCCAGAGTACGAGAAGAATGATTGCAATGGTTTCGAGCATTTTGGCGACTCCGTAATGATTGAAAAAATCCGAGCCCCTCTACCTTAAACCAGAGGAAATACGACGTTCTGTACGATGTCGAACACATCGGGGCCTGCAAAAATCGAGATTCCCTGGCGCACCTACTTTTCGCCGCATTGGCTACCGAAGATCTGTTCGAACTGTTTTTCCATTGAGTCAATCAAGCTGATCCGCCTGGGATCGTTTCGAGCGTAGGGATCAGAAGGGGAAGTCGGCGGAAGAATTTCACTTTCTCCGTCCTGTTTCTTGCTGTTAACAGCATTTTTCTGTTGGGTAGTTTGAGGAGTCGAAATGTTCTTCATCAGAATCCGGAAAACGTGGTCTGTTGGGACATCGCTACATCGCTTCCGCAGCGCCCATGGGCTGATTCAGCGAACACTTCTACTGGCAACGTGAAGTAGAAGGTGGCGCCGTGATCAACATTATTCCGGAAGCTCAATTCGCCTCCGTGACGTGTGATGATCGAACGACAAATGGACAAGCCCACCCCCATGCCGTTCGCCTTGGTGGTGCAAAACGATGCGAATACCAGAGGCTCGTTTTCAGGTGAGATGCCGGTTCCGGAATCGACAACTTCAAACTTAACGGACTCTTCCAACATCAGGCTTCGTACGACGATCACGTTGCCAGGTGAAGGACTGGCTGGACTCATCGCGTCAACTGCATTGCGAATCAGGTTGATGATGACCTGTTGGACCTGCAGTGGATCGCATCGAACCTCAGGCAGCGCCGGCGGTGATTCAAATCGAATCTCGAAACCACTCAACCGTGTATCGACTGCACAGAACTGCACCAGATCGTGGAGCACATCAAATAGATTGGTTGGCACGCGCAAATCGGATTCGTGACGGAGTGTGCGTTGAATTCGATCAACGATTTCACCGGCCCGTAACGTCTGACGATTCAGTTTGTCGAGTGCAGAAATCAATCGCACTCGATCCACCTTCGAATTACTCAACATCTTCATGCATGTCTGCGCGTAGATCGAGATCGCCGTCAATGGCTGATTGATTTCGTGCGCGATACTCGCGGTTAGCTCATTCACCGCATCGAAATCCGACAGTAGCGAGGTTGGCATGTCGACCTGCCGGAAGGATTGTCTGGTCATTGCGTCGTTCATGTGTTCATTCCTCAAGTGTTCTCTGATGTGACCAAGATAGTTGTCTCGCTCGAGACCGATTCATCGGCAGATATGTCTCAAGGCCGTCCTGTACATTAGAAGCGCCGTTTAACCCTTATCTGTGCGGTATCGAACGAAATACGACAGCGTGTGCTCCGCATAATTAGTGGGTGACGTCTCGACAGTCGTTACAAGCAATCACCTATTCAAACTGAACGAGCAGAACATGATCCGCATGGAGATAAGCCTCGATCTGAACTATCGGATCTACAGCCCCTGGGCAGACTTCTTTTTCAACATTCACTGCGCCAACACGCCAAACCAGTTTGTGCTGACAGAACAGCTGGCTACGAACCAGAATGCGCCAACACAGGTCTGGACAGATTCAAACACGCTCAGTCGTTATATGCGTCTGCATGCAGAGCCTGGCGAGCTACGTGTCTCGTATCGCGCAACCGTAGAAGTGTCCCACCACTTCGCCAATCCACTAACAATATTCGAAGTCCCGGTTTCCAAATTGCCAGCAGACGTGATCGGCTATCTGTATCCCAGCCGATACTGTCAATCGGATCGACTGCTTCGTTTCGCCGCCAACGAGTTTGGTCAGCTGGACATGGGGTACAGCCGCGTCCAGGCCATCTGCAACTGGGTCAACCGACACGTCGCATTCACGCCGAACAGTACCAACTCGATGACTTCTGCCGCAGACACAGTCATCGAAAGGGTTGGTATTTGTCGGGATTTCGCCCACCTGATGATCGCGTTGTGCCGTGCTAGCAACCTACCGGCCCGGTTCGTAACTGGTACGGACTATGGATGCCCAGCAGGCTACGGCCTGCCTGACTTCCATGCTTATGTGGAAGTCTATCTTGCAAATCGATGGTACATTTTTGATCCGACGGGGTTGACCATACCCATGGGGCTGGTTCGTTTTGGTACAGGACGAGATGCAGCGGACGTGGCTTTCGCGACAATTTTTGGGAGCGTTTCCTCACTACCGCCGCGCATTCAGGCAATCGCACTGACCAACGGAAGCAAGGATACTGTGATGCCTTATTTTCCTGATAGTGCGATTTCCACAATGGCTGCTTGAGACACCACCTTGCTGTGGTCTTCGCCATGCATGGGATGCTCTATTCGATCAGAGTTTCCTCGGGCGTCAGTTGCGCCCGTAGTTCGCCATCAGCGCAGGTTCAGGGTGCTGATGCTTCCGGGACATGGGCATTTCGCAAACCGTGATCACCCCCTCTCCCGGCGTTGTAGGAGCGGCCTCCTGACCGCGATGCCAAGGGGAAAATCGCGATCAGGAGATCGCTCCCACAAAGTCACGGAACCAACGGTTCGCGATCGGGAAATTCCTCCCAACTTCGTGGGTTGTGACCTTACGGTTTGATTTCCGCTGCAATACCGACCTTCTCTCCAGTCAATCGTTCCGCAGCTTTTAAATACCCTGCGCAGCATTTTCGGTTGCGTAGTTTTTTTATCCAATTGAGGCTAATACTGCAACGGAGTGGCTGCGTAATACTCACAGCAGGCGTGCTCTCTGTTCCTACCCAGGAACCGGCACAGTCAATAACAGGTCGGCCAGATCATTCGCGTGTTCCTCTTCTACAGCGAGAATGGACTCCAGGAGTCGTCTTGTAGTGGAGTCCCGAGCGCCCAAAATGCCGATGAATTCACGATAGCTATCTATGGCGATCCGTTCCGCAACGAGGTTTTCCTTGATCATCTGAGTAAGCGTCTCACCCTCGACATACCCCGCATGACTTCGACCAAGCAAGCTGTCTGGGCAAAAATCCGGCTCTCCCCCCAGTTGGCCAATACGGCGCGCGAGCAGATCCGCATGTCCGAGTTCCTGATTGGAGTGAACAAGAAATTCAGCAGCAACAGCCTGCGAATGGATACCCCGCGCCATGAAGTGATGGCGTCGATAGCGAAGCACGCAGACCAGTTCTGTGGCCAGACTGTCGTTCAACAGTTCGAGTACCACGTTGAGATCACCGTCGTAACTTCCAGTCACCGCACCTTGTTCCATGTGCACACTGGCTTGGGCACGCCGCTTCCCGGATTCCGGGTTATCTCGATCGCTGTTCATGATTGACCTACGGGGAAGTTACTGTCGGATGGTGTACCAGCGTCGACAGAAATCGACGCGAATCGATCCATTGCATTGCTCCAGTTCGCAACAGACCACCAGTGCTTCAGATACTCAGGGCGCCGGTTTTCATGCTTGAGATAATAGGCGTGTTCCCAAACATCATTCACCAGCAGAGGATGGAGGCCCTGCTGGGTCGGGTTTTCGTGACCTTCCGTAGTGACGATACTCAGTACGGATCCGTTGAACTGTTTGTCATCACCGGCAACCAGCCATACCCATCCTGAACCAAAATGCGCAACCCCTGCTGCTTCGAAACGATGTTTGAACTCCTCAAGGCTACCGAATGACGCGTTGATCGCATCAGCCAACAAACCAGAAACAGCTGGGCCACCCGGAATCGCCATGGACTGCCAGAACAGACAGTGGTTGACGTGACCACCGGCATTGTTCAGGACACTTTGGCGAACGATAGGCGCGATCTCTTCCGGGTTTTGAAGGAGCCAGTTTGCCGTCTTCTTTCGCAACTGTGGGTACGGTGCGGTTAGTTCGTTGAGTTTGGCGACGTATCCCGCATGGTGTTCATCGTGATGCAGTGTCATCGTACGAGCATCGACGTATGGCTCGAGCGCAGTGCAACTGTATTGCAGTGCCGGTAAAACGTGCAGCGAAACTGAACGAGGGACAGACTCAGACCATATAGCTGAGGCCAACGCTTTCATTACTTACTCCTGAAGTCGAGGGTTGGTCACTATGTCGTCGAAACGTTACAAGGTCTGTCTGGTAACACACCCAGGGGTCAACATTCAGGCAGCATAATCTGGGAAACAGCATGGGAAATCAGAATTGAACACCCGACGCGAACGCGATTCCCTTGGTGAACTCGATGTGCCCGAAGGCGCGCTCTATGGAATTCACACGGCGAGATCAATCCGCAACTTCGACGCGGGTGGAGAACCCGTACCGACCGAGATTCTACACGCAATGACTCGCCTGAAACTTGCAAGTGCACGCGCCAACCACGCACTTGGTCTGCTTGATAGCCGGAAAACCGCTGCGATCACACAGGCCTGCGAAATGGTCCTATCTGGCCAGGTGGATGACCAGTTTCCCATCGACATCTTCCAGGCTGGCAGCGGCACCTCATCCAACATGAACATCAACGAAGTGGTTGCGAATCTGGCCAACGAAACGCTGGGGGGAAAACGAGGCAGTCGACATCCGGTGCATCCGAATGATGATGTGAACATGGGGCAGTCTTCCAACAGCATATTTCCGTCTGCGATTCGGTTAGCTGCTGTTTCGATTTCCGTCGGCACACTCGAAAGCGTGCAACTGCTTGACATGACACTGCAGGGGCGAGCTACGGAATTTCGGAACGTGATCAAGAGTGGGCGTACACATCTTCAGGATGCCGTACCCATTACACTTGGTCAGGAGTTTTCCGCCTGGGCACACGCGTTGACAAAGGACATCGAGAGGATACGACACGCAGTCGATGCCAACCTCGAACTGGTCGAGGGTGGGAACGCCATAGGAACCGGCATCAATACCAGACCAGAATATCGAACATTGGTCGCGCGCGAACTCTCGGCCACATCGGGTTTTCCGTTTCGTGTGGCGCAGAACGGGATTGAAGTGACCCAGTTCCTCACCGACCAGGCAGAACTTTCGGGCGCCCTGCGGCTGACGGCTCAGGACATCGGTAAAATCTGCAACGACTTGCGACTACTGTGCTCCGGACCGAATACCGGCTTCGGCGAAATCATGCTCCCTCCCGTTGAACCCGGCTCATCAATCATGCCTGGCAAGATCAATCCGAGCATCGTTGAATCGACCAACATGGCGATGTTGCAGATTCTCGGACACGATCATGTGGTGCAATTGGCGTCGGCAGCCGGGCAACTGGAACTCAATACTTATATGCCAGTGTTAGCACTGAATCTGGTGAAGGCGCTGCGTCTGATGGATCGCGCCTGTGTGCAGCTCGCCAACAAATGCGTGGCAGGCATCACAGCCAACATCGAAAATTGCTATCGGCATTTCGAAACGAGCGGGGGACTCGCTACCATCCTCAATCCCCTACTCGGCTACGAACGTGTCGACTCCCTGGTCAAGGAGTCGCTTGCATTCAACAAGACGGCGAAACAGATCGTCATCGAGCACGGTATCCTTACCGCCGAAGAATTCGAGGCTCTGGTCCGGGGCTCGGTCGGTTTGAACCCCTGAGCACTGACAGGTCACTCGGGCAACAAAAGCCGAAAGCCCCCACTTGAGGGGCCTCGTGCACTCCGGCTTGATCCTGACTTGCAGTTGAACCCTCGACGGTATCAGTTTTTTGCGTAGTCGGACTCGGTGGACTCTGCGGTCTCGATGCAGTCAGAACGTTCATCATTGGCAAATCGATCGCACTTCTCTTTGGCGACGCTCAAGGCAGCATCATGTTTCACTTCGGCGGCATCCTCGCGGGCTTCTTCCGAAGTCTCGGCTGCCTCCTGATTGGCTTCGTTGGTCGCCCTGCGTGCAACGGCATCCGCATCGCTGAGTTTTAGTTGCAGCGTGGCGTCTGCCTTGGCTGTCTCAAATACACGTTCAGCCTCTTGTCGACACACATCCTCCGGATTTCCTGACAGGTCGTCGCATCGTTCCTTGGCAACACTGATTTCCGCATCTGCTTTCGCAATACGCAGATCGTAAGTGTGCTGCGCAGAAGGTTCTTGTTTCGCTGCAAATTCCGCTGCATCAACCCACTTCCGTCCGTCGGCTTCCTTTTCACAGATGTCTTTTGCATTCCCTGCAAGCATGCCGCAGTGTTCAGCGTGGTTCGACATCGACGCTGCATCGTCCATGTCCGAAGACATTGCCTTGCTCGTTTCCCTGTCACATCCGCTGGTACCGATAGCCATGGCCAAGGCAAGCAGACTGGTCGAAAATTTGATCTTCATTATTTCACCCGTTTTTTTACATGAGGTATGAGCGATGAAGACTGACCGGTGGTGGTCCGCGCATCTGTACCTTGCCGCACAAACGGAGTGGAATTCAGGCCGTCGCATGATTAGCCTTGATTCGACAATAATCAGTAAAGCCGAAGACGCACAACCCATCGCGGCGTCGGGCAGCCCTCTCCGCTGCAGGAGCGGTCTCTGACCGCGATGGCATTCGCGATCAGGAGATCGCTCCAACAGACATTGGATATCGTGACTTTCTGGTCGCCTGGTGGGGGTGGTCTCCTGGTGGGCGGTCTCCTGACCGCGAATGTTGGTGTCTTCGAAAATCGCGATCATGAGATCGCTCCCACAATTTAACGAAACCAACGTTCGCGATCGGGAGATCGCTCCCACAAAGTCACGGAACCAATGGTTCGAGATCGGGAGATCGTCCAGAGCGCTTTTACTCGACGTCTCATGACAGAATCTGCCAACTTCATTGGTCGTGACCTTACGGTTTGATTTCCGCTGCAATCCCGACCTTCTCTCAAGTCAATCGTTCCGAAGTTCTTAAATACCCAAGCGCAGCATTTTCGGTTGCGTATTTTTTGTCCAATTGAGGCGCGTTGCGTGTGAGAACGCACAGATGATGACACCGGGGCGGGAGAAACTTGGGTTCTGGGTCCGAGCACTTCGCCTTGCGAAGAGAAGCCGCCCTCTCCCCCCTCCCCCCCAGGGCATCGAGCTTTGCGGAGATCCAGAATTGACCCGTTCGCAGGAACACACCTGCGAACGGGTTGTCTTTTTCCTGAACCCTGACCACTCAAGCGCGTTATCACAGGAAAACTGCGAAGCCTGGACACGTCGTAGAAGCGGCTTGTTAGAAAGATCCTTGGAGGTTTTCTGACGACCTCTCCTGTTTTCTGACGACCCGTCCCGGTTGGTTCAGCGAATCCAGATGAGGTTGCAACCCGGATGTGCGGTTGCCAACAGACGCGGAGCCATGATGGCTTCTACGCTGGATTTTACTCGCCCCGATCCAGGGCAATGAAGGGAGAGGTCTTATGGCCACCAAACAGTTTGCCGCCATCCGAAATGCACTGATTCTCGCTGGAACCGCAGTTGTGCTGCTCATCGTCCTTGCACTGATCGCTCGAGATGTAGGCGGACTACAGGGATTTTTCCAATGAGCCGCATCTGTTTTCTCGCACCTGATGTGCCGCACACCGAACGATGCGTGGCGCTGCTCCGTCAGCAAGGCATTGCTGAAGAGGACATTGCTGTCATCGCCAATCATGGCCTGGAGTCGAGAACCCTTCCGGACGAAGGCGGCGACTCAACCGATTTTCTTCCGGCTTATGCTCGAGGGGTATCCATAGGCGGGGTCATGGGATTGCTGGCCGGGGTGACTGCGGTTGCCTTTCCACCGCTGGGAATCGTCCTCGGTGGTGGTGCAATACTCGCGTCCACACTCGCTGCCGCTGGTCTGGGTGGCCTGATCTCGGGAATCGCTGGAGCAGGATTCACCAATTCCAGTCTCAATGAATTCAAGGACGCAATCGCCGCGGGAAAAGTGTTGATCATTGCGGAAATTCCGACAGACCGTGTGGACAGGATCGAGGGGTTAATAAAGCTTGAGGTTCCCTCTATCACGCTGATGGGTATCGAACCAGCGACACCGGTCCTCGGTTAACCTTGATTCGACAATAATCGGTAAAGCTGCAGACGCACAACCCATCGTTTAGTGGGAGCGGTCTCCTGACTGCGTTTGTTGGGATCATCGAAGATCGCGATCAGGAGATCGCTCCCACAAAGTCACGGAACCAACGGTTCGTGATCGGGAGATTGCTCCCACAGGGCGCTTTACTCTACGTCTCATGACTGGATCTGCCACTTCATGGGTTGTGACCTTAGGGGTTGATTTCCGCTGCACCGACCTTCTCTCCAGTCAATCCTTCGGCAGCTTACGAATACTCTGCGCAGCATTTTCGGATGCGATATTTTTATCCAATTGAGGTTAAGCGTCTTCGCCTGATCTTTCGCCACTTTTTGCCTGGCCAGCATCGTTCGGCAGGCTGGTTACCACGGTACGATCCAGCAGTACCAGTCCGCGCAAACCTGCGGTGACTGCGTTGATGGGTGTCGACAAACCCCGCTGCCAGTCATCGACCGCTTTTCGTTTACCGTACCCACTGGCCATCACCAACACCTGCTCAGTGGCGCGCAGTGCGCGCAGTCCCAGACTGATGCGCTCAGTAGGCGGTTTCGGTGCTCCATGTACAGCCACGCACCAGGCGTCAAGATCGAAAGCCTCGCCAGGAAACAGGCTTGCGGTATGGCCATCTTCGCCGACTCCGAGCAGCACAAGGTCGAATGGGGTGACTCTGCGGACGAGATCGCCATATCGCGTAACGGATTGCTCAATTCCACCGCTGGTTTCGATAACGTGAATTTGAATCGCGGGCACTGGCACATGGCTGAAAAGGCTCTCATGCGCCATGTGGCTGTTGCGCCCTGGATCATCGGCCGCAACGCAGCGCTCATCTGAAAAATAGACGTGCCACGCAGACCAATCCGTCTTGGCCTGACAAAGCCGCCTGTAGACCGGTGCAGGCGTCTGACCCCCAGCCAACACAATCTGAAACCGTTGATGTCTCGCGATGGATTGCTCTGCACAGGAGAGGATGAAATCAGCTGCACCTTCGATGAGTTCACGGGACCCATTACAGATTTTCCAGCTTAATGACATCTTAATGACATGGCGTTGAGGCAAAGTGCACACACTCGCTAGTCCGCGCTTGTGAACTCATGCTACGTCTCTGGATCCAGAGGTTCGAGTGTGTGTCTCCAGCGATGCTCTTCCCGATCAAAGATCCCGCGCGACTCGCGAGGCCCCCAGCTTCCGGCTGGATAACCCGGCACGTAATCGCTTTCGCTCGCCCACACGGAAAGCACCGGATCAACAATGCGCCAAGCATATTCAACCTCGTCGTAACGCAAAAACAGGGAACTATCACCCCGAATCACGTCCAGGAGAAGGTCTTCATAGGCCTCCGTCTGCTCATCTTCACTGGCGCGAAAGTGCGCATCGAGCGACAGTTGGCGCGTACGCATTTCAAGCCCGGGTTCCTTGGCGGTGATCTCCACGCGCAGCGACTCCTCTGGCTGAATGCCGAGAATCACCCAGTTCGAATGCAGACGATCAACATGAGTGCCACGAAAGAACTGCAATGGCGGATGCTTGAAACAGATCGAGACCATGGAACGCGCTTCAGCCATTCGTTTGCCGGTACGAAGGTAGAATGGGACGCCTCGCCAACGCCAGTTATCGACGTACACCTTCAGTGCCGCATAAGTCTCGGTGACACTGCCCGGAGCAACTTTAGCCTCGTCGAGATAACCCGCGACGCGTTCACCATCAACTTCGCCACCAGCATACTGGGCACGAAACGCCTGCGAATGAACTGCACTGCGCGGAATCGGGCGCACCGACTTGAGCACCTTTACCTTTTCGTCACGGAGGGATTGCGCTTCCATTGCTGCTGGCGGCTCCATCGCGACCAGCGTCAGCAGTTGCAGCAAATGACTCTGAATCATGTCACGCAATGCGCCAGTACCATCGTAAAAACCAGCGCGCGAACCGACGCCGAGTGTCTCTGCGTGCGTGATCTGCACATGATCGATGTGATTTCGATTCCACAAGGGTTCCATCATCAGATTCGCGAAGCGGAATACGAGGACGTTCTGGACCGTCGCCTTGCCCAGATAATGATCGATACGATAGATCTGCGATTCCGCCACATAGCGACTGATCTTTCGCTGCAAATCCTGGGCACTGAGCAGATCGTAGCCGAACGGTTTTTCGACCACGATCCGGCGCCAGCCGTGAACCTCGGCTAACAAGCCAACGGTGCTCAATCGCTCGGTGATCGGGCCAAACTCGGTTGGTCCAACGGACATGTAAAAGGCAACGTTGGCCGTCGGAGCATCAGCCAGTACCGCCGCCAGCGCGCCATACATTTCCGGATCGCGAAGATCGCCTCGGAAATATTGCAACCGACGCTGGAATCGATCGAATACGGCATCATCCAGCCCCCCACGTGCCTTGGCACTGATCCACCCTTTGACTGTTTCGCGCCATCCTTCGGCAGTGTGCTCAGCCCTGCCACAACAGAGAATGCGCATGTCCTCATTGAGTTGACCTGCACGGTCCAGGTGATACAGGGCCGGCAGGAGCTTGATCGACGCCAGATTGCCAGTGGCGCCGAAAATCACACACGTACAGGCATCAGTCATCGAGTCTGTGCTCCGTACGTGATCCGGTCCAATCGTAGTGGAAGTGCTGGCCGGCAGGCGCGTCTATTCGTTCGTAGGTGTGCGCGCCAAAGTAGTCCCGTTGGGCCTGCAGCAGATTCGCGGGTAGACGTGCGCTTCGATAACCATCAAAGAAAGCAAGTGCTGCAGTGAGCGCTGGCCCCGGGATTCCGTGACCAATGCCGTATATCACCGCGCGACGCCACCCACTGGAATGGCGCGTTATTTCACTGACGAAAAATTCATCGACGAGCAGATTGGCGAGGGAAGGGTTGCGTACGTAGGCTGCCTTGATCTGATCCAGAAACCGGCTGCGGATGATGCAGCCCCCGCGCCAGACAAGCGCAATCTCACCAAATGAAAGCCTCCATCCATTTTTAGCGGCAGCAGCCTGAAGCAGCATGAAACCCTGTGCGTAGGAAACAATCTTCGAACAGTAAAGCGCGGACGCAATCGCGTCGACCAGATCGGCACTCGAGGCAGCGCCGGTCGACACTTGCGCATCAACAAGAATTCTGGCTGCATCCACACGTTGTCCTTTCAGTGCCGACAGGAACCGACTGCTGACGGCTTCAGCAATCAGGGTCAAAGGCACTCCCAGTTCAATGGCACTGATCGCCGTCCACTTGCCGGTTCCTTTCTGTCCACTGCTGTCGAGGATGTTGTCGATAAACAGCGATCCATCCGTGTTTTGCGTGCCGAGGATTACCGCTGTGATTTCGATCAGGTACGAGGACAGCGGCCCTTCATTCCATTGCTTGAATGTGGTGGCGAGCTCCTCTGGTGATTGACCGAGACCCTCGCGAAGCAGTTGATAGGCTTCACCGATCAATTGCATGTCTCCGTACTCGATGCCGTTGTGCACCATTTTCACGAAATGGCCGGCACCACCACCGTCACCGATCCACTCGCAACAGGCAACACCGTCCACCTTCGCGGCGATAGCCTGAAACATGGTGCGGATACGAGGCCACGCCGCGACCGAACCGGCCGGCATGAGCGATGGTCCATAACGCGCACCTTCTTCCCCACCGGAAATACCCATGCCGATGAACAGCAGACCACGTGCCTCGAGGTCAGCGAAGCGGCGATCCGAGTCTTCCCACAACGAATTGCCACCATCGATGACAATGTCACCTTCCTCAAGCAGAGGCACCAGTTGAGCAATTTGTTCATCCACCGCTGCGCCCGCCTGAATCATGAGCAGACAGACTCTCGGTGACTGCAACGCACTCACAAACGATTCCAGCGTCGAACAGCCCACCAGTGATGCTTCGGGATGCGCCTCAACCAACCGTTCGATGCGACCTGGCGAGCGATTGTGCACCGCGACCTTGTAACCGTGATCCGCAAGATTGAGCGCGATGTTGCGACCCATGACCGCAAGTCCAATGACTCCGATGTCTGCCTGTTGCATGTGCTTGTCAGTCCGTTATGGTGATTTTTAGTCTTGATTCGACAATAGTCGGTAAAGCTGCAGGAGCGGTCTCCTGGTGGGAACGCTCTCCTGGTGGGAGCGGTCTCCTGACGGTCCGCGATCGTTGGGAGCATCGAAGATCGCGATCGGGAGATCGCTCCCACAAGGAGGTGCGGACCGGCCAATCGGCTTTGACCTCTGATCGGATCGTCCAGGGCGCTTTTTCTCGATGTCTCATTACTGAATCTGCCAACTTCATTGGTTGTGACCATACGGTTTGATTTCCGCTGCAATCCCGACCTTCTCTCCGGTCAATCGTTCCGAAGCTCTGAAGACCCTGCGCAGCATTTTCGGTAGGAATACCTGCACCATCTACTGATACTACTGCTTCCGATTCGAGACAACGACCCATCCGACTGATCGGAGCACTGACCGAGATTACCGCGAGATCAATCGGCAGGCTTTGACTCCGATGACCAGTAGCCAACACGCCCATAGTGATGATGGACGGAAGCCTCCTGCTCTCTGATCAAGTCGGTATTCGAATCATAGACCGGCGAGTTCATGATCGACTCCTGGCTGAGGTCTACAAGAACCGTGTGGTCCGACCATTCCACCGATTTGATCCAGGGTGGTGCAATGAGCACTTCATGGCCGAGCCACCAATTGCTGGTGTTGACGACGAGATATCGTATGGCCCAGGTTTCCTCGTCCATCAGAAACCCTTGAACATGCCCGATTTCTCCGTCGTTGGCATGAATGTGATAACCGATGACTTCATCGCAGCTGCGCAAATGAGGGTCATGAGGGTCATCATGATCACCGGATTCCACTGAATCGACATCGTCCAGATCTGCGTCGTCGTAAGCTTCAGGCGGCCTGCCAAATCCCTCCATTCCAGTTTCAACCGAGTACGGATATAACCCGCCACCCCAGAGACCACCACCCCAATAATTTGGAAAGCCGTAGTGGCGCAGCATGTTTCGCTCCTGCTGTCGACTGACAGGCTGCTGGCTATCGATGTCGGGGGAGGATTCGATCTGCGCGCGTGTCAGGTCAATCGGCAGCGTTCGCTCTCCCCACCATGCACGTTTGCCAATGGCGGCTGGCGAGATCAACACCTTGCGGCTCGAGAGCCAAGGTCCGGTCTCAACGATGAGGTAGCGAATCACCCACCGTTCATCATCGAAATAACAATCCGTGATCTTGCCGATTGCACCATCGTTTGCACCGAGGGTGAACGCTTCCAGATCTTTCGTGTTACGCAGCACTTTTCACTCCGGTCGAGAGCTTCAGGCATTTTTTGTCTTGCCCGACTCCGATTTCGTTGCAACGCCGATGTTGCAATGACGGTGTGCGCTCATCCGTACGCTGTCATACAGAAATTCTGGTATCGCCTGCCTGATATCGGCAGAACGGGGCGTGGCTCAGCAAAACAAGCGCGGCAGCGCACAGACGACCAGCACGATCTGAATGAACGATGTCACTTCCGTGATCAACAAGGGATTTGCGTCGAGATGAGTACCCATAGGCTGCACGAGCTTGGACAACGGCTGTGGCTGGATAACATCACCCGTGAACTGCTCGACAGCGGGATGCTGGCACACTACATCCGTGATTGCTCGATAACGGGTCTTACCTCCAATCCCAGCATCTTTGATGCGGCGCTTTCAACCAGTGACGCCTATGACGACGAAATTGCGGTCCGTTCCGCTGCGGGTCTGGCTGGTGAATCACTGTTCAATCACATCGCGCTCAGGGATCTTGGCCGTGCCGCTGAGTTGTTCCGTCCGCTGTTCGATGATAGCGATGGACTGGACGGTTGGGTTTCGATGGAGATCTCACCACTACTGGCCAACGATCGTGATGCCAGCATCGCTGCGGCTCGTGAAATCCACCAGTTGGCAAAGACGCCCAATCTGCTGGTCAAGATTCCAGGTACAACGGCTGGCATAACCGCCATCGAAGCGTCGATCTGCACAGGTATCCCGATCAATGTCACGTTGCTGTTTTCGAAGGCACAGTATCTGGCGGTAGCTGAGGCCTATATGCGAGCACTGGAACAACGGTTGAGATCCGGTCTCGACTTGCGTGTGGAATCGGTAGCATCGATCTTTATCAGTCGCTGGGACAGCGCGACAGAATCACTGCCACAAGTCGAATTGCGTGGCCAGCTGGGCATCGCGGTTGGCAGGGATATCTACGCCGCGCATCGAGAATTGCTGACCACTGATCGCTGGCGCAAGCTGGCCAGTTCCGGCGCTCGACCTCAAAGGCTGCTCTGGGCCAGCACGGGTAACAAAAACCCAGAGTCATCACCGACGTACTATGTCAGTGCACTGGCTGCGCCAGACACGATCATCACCCTTCCAGAAAAGACTCTGCTGGCGCTTGACTGTCCCAACTCATCCGGGCCGATCGTGAACGACACCATGCCTGAAGACGGCAAGTTGGCCCGGACGACCCTCGCGCAATTCCAGGACGCAGGCGTCGACCTCGACGCACTGGCGCTGAAACTGCAGTCTGACGGCGTACAGGCGTTTGTTAAGTCCTGGCATTCATTGTTGGCACGCATTGCCATTAAAACGGAGTTGATGCACGACGCTGGTCAGTCGTGAAAAGTACAACTCACCGAATTTCAAGCACTTCAGGGAGCAAACGCCGGGGTCGCGCATGACACATGCTGCATCGCAGCGCACCACGGATGATGCACTGGTGCTGGTAATCAATGGTGGCTCATCGACCATCCGATTCGCCTTCTTTCAGACGCCAGAGTTTCAGTCGCCAGAGTTTCAGACGCCCGAGTTCACCACCCAGCAAACACAGCTGACCCGCCGGCTGCACGGGCAGATCGAGCGCATTGGGCGAGAAGACGCGAGTGCAGTGCTGCGCTTTCATGAGCCAGCCGGCGCATCTGCCGTCATCCTGAAGCTGACCAGATCCGACTATCCATCGGCCATCATTTTCCTTCTGAACTGGCTTGAGCAGCGGCCGGAATTCACCTCGCTGCAAGCCGTTGGCCATCGTGTCGTCCATGGCATGGGGCACTCGCAACCGGAGATCGTGACTGCGACCCTGCTGGCGGAGCTGAACGAACTTCGGTTGATGAGTCCGGAGCATCTGCCCGGCGAACTGGCCTTGATTGAATCCTTTCGAACCCGACACCCCGCACAGATCCAGATCGTCTGCTTTGATACGGCGTTCCATCACAACCTACCGCGGGTGGCGCAATTACTGCCGATTCCACGCAGATTTTTTGCCAAAGGCGTGCGTCGTTACGGGTTTCATGGATTGTCGTGTGAATACCTGTTGACGGAATTAGCTCGGATTGCCGGTGAAGAGGCTGCTCGTGGCAGATTGATCTTCGCTCACCTGGGTAATGGCTCGAGTCTGACCGCGATTCAGAATGGAAAGTCGGTCGACACCAGCATGGGCTTCACACCCAGTTCCGGATTACCCATGGGCAGTCGATCCGGAGATCTCGATCCGGGGTTGTTTGACTATCTGATTCGTACCCAAGGCATGGATGCAGCCGCTTTTCACCAGATGATCAACTCGACATCTGGAATGCTCGGTATTTCCGAAACGACGTCCGACATGCATGACCTGCTGCGTGTGCAGGCCACAGATGTCCGCGCCGCCGAAGCCGTTTCGTTGTTCTGTTATCAGGCTAAACAGTGGGTCGGCGCATTCGCCGCCGTGCTTGGTGGGTTCAACACCCTCGTGTTTGCCGGCGGCATCGGAGAAAACTCTGCCGAAATCCGTGCGCGCATTTGTCGAGGACTTGAGTTCCTGGGCGTTGAAATTGACGAGGCGCGGAACCTGCAAGATCTGGGAGTGATTTCGGCCAAGGATAGTCAGGTGACGGTCAGGGTCATACCTACGGATGAGGAGCAGGTCATCGCAGCTGCTGTGCACCGCTTGCTTCAGCAGCCTGCGCGACAAGACGGGTTGTCAACGTTGTTGTGACCTGCAATGAGCGACTCACAACCGGATCAACGGTACGAAACCGGGATCTTCATCCAAACATTCGTCCAAACACTCATCCAAACAACAGGGAGTCAAAATTCATGACCACGGCAACTTCCCGTGAATCGCTCGGCAAGGTCCACGACTGGTGGAGAGCTGCGAACTATCTGTCGGTCGGACAGATCTATCTGCTCGACAATCCACTCCTGCGCCGACCGCTGACGCTCGCAGACGTGAAACCACGGCTGCTCGGACATTGGGGCACTACACCGGGGTTGAACTTCATCTATGCCCATCTGAACCGCGTCATCAATGCGCAGGATCTGAACATGATGGTTATCGCAGGCCCCGGCCACGGTGGCCCCGGCATGGTCGCCAACGCCTATCTGGAGGGGACGTACAGCACCGTGTTTCCGGAAATCTCACAGGATGAACAAGGGCTGCAGCGATTGTTCCGACAATTTTCCTTTCCCGGCGGGATTTCCAGCCATGTTGGAGCCGAGACACCAGGATCCATTCACGAAGGCGGAGAACTTGGGTATGCCCTGTCACATGCCTATGGCGCGGCGTTCGACAATCCGGCGCTGATCGTTGCCTGCGTAGTGGGTGACGGCGAAGCGGAAACAGGTCCGATGGCTACCAGCTGGCATTCCAACAAGTTTCTTAACCCGGTGCGCGATGGTGCGACACTGCCAATCCTGCATCTGAATGGCTACAAGATCGCCGGTCCTACCCTGCTGGCACGTATTCCGCACGACGAGCTGGAGGCGCTTTTCGTCGGTTACGGTTATTCGCCCCGCTTCGTCGAAGGTGACGATGCCATGCAGATGCATCAGTTGATGGCTTGTGCACTCGACGAATCGATTGCAGAAATCAAGCGGATCCAAGGCGATGCGCGTTCCGCAGGCTTCAAGGTGCGGGAACGCTGGCCGATGATCATCCTGCGTTCGCCGAAGGGCTGGACTGGCCCTGACTTTGTGGATGGCATGCGCAGCGAAGGCAGTTTCCGCTCACACCAGGTTCCCATAGGGGACATGCAGCTTCCCGGACACCTGGAGAGCCTCGAGCGATGGCTGCAGAGCTATCGTCCCGACGAACTGTTCGACGCTTACGGAAAACTGAACCAGGCGGTCGCTGAACTGGCGCCACGCGGACCTCACCGCATGAGTGCCAACCTGAACGCCAACGGTGGTCTTCTGCTGCGGGATCTTCGCCTGCCGGATTTCAGTCAGTATGCCGTGGCTCTGACTTCACCGGGTGCAACCAGCGCGGAGGCGACTCGCGTGCAGGGGCAGTTGATTCGTGATGTGATCAGTCTGAACCCTGATAACTTTCGCGTGTTCAGCCCCGACGAAACCACCTCCAATCGATGGGGCGCCGTATTCGAAGTCACCGATCGCTGTTCAACGGCAGAAATACTTCCCGAGGATGAAGACGTGGCACCGGATGGTCGTGTCATGGAAATGTTGAGTGAGCACCAATGCGAAGGCTGGCTGGAAGGATACCTGCTGACCGGACGCCATGGCTTCTTCTCATGTTATGAAGCCTTCATCCACATCGTCGACTCCATGTTCAACCAGCATGCCAAGTGGCTCGACGTCGCCGAACACATCCCCTGGCGAGCACCCATCGCCTCGTTGAATTATCTGCTGTCATCACACGTCTGGCGTCAGGATCACAACGGTTTCAGCCATCAGGACCCTGGTTTCATTGATCTGGTCGCCAACAAGAAATCATCAATCATCCGTGTCTATCTCCCACCGGATGCCAACACACTGCTGGCTGTCACCGACCACTGCCTGCGCAGCCGCAACTACGTCAACGTCATCGTTGCGGGCAAACAGTCTGCCCCGGTGTGGCTTGATCATGAAACCGCCGTCGCGCATTGCGTCGCAGGGATTGGTATCTGGCCATGGGCGGGCAATGATGAAGACTACCGTCCCGATGTCGTGATGGCTTGCTGCGGAGATGTTCCGACGCTGGAGACGCTTGCAGCAGTAGCCATCCTGCGGGAGCACCTGCCCTCACTGAAGATACGTGTCATCAACATCGTAGACCTGATGCGGCTTCAACCAGATACCGAGCATCCGCATGGCTTGAGTGATGAAGCTTTTGATGCGTTGTTCACTATCCACACACCCGTCATCTTTGCTTATCACGGCTATCCGCTGCTTGTTCATCGGCTGACCTACCGCCGTCACAACCACCAGAACCTGCACGTACGTGGTTTCAAGGAAGAAGGTTCAACCACCACACCCTTCGACATGACCGTTCGCAATGACCTGGATCGCTTCCACCTGGTCGTCGCTGTTCTTGATCGTCTGCCACTAACCGGTTCAGACGGCGCGACACTCAGGTTGAAAATGCAGGCAAAACTCATCGAGCATCACCGCTACATCACGCTGCATGGTGAGGACCTTCCAGAAGTCCGTGACTGGCGGTGGCCAGGTTCAGCAATGAAGGCGCAGAGCTGAAGACAGCCAACAGTTCACCGAGACAGTACGGCATCGCACATAGCGTATTCACGGGGCCGGGTATCTTGTCACAAGTCCCCTGCAGGCCGGCCTTTCGCTGGCGACCCCTTCCCAGGCCACTACAGAGAAACATCTGAATACGTTGAAGCTCATTTATGGTCGCGAATCCGTGGATTCCCCCTGGCGTTCCGGCGCGATCATCCGCGATGAACTGTTCAGCGTTGAAAGACTTGAACTGCACGCCGGCACCCTGGCCGAGGCGCAACACACCACGGACAAACCGCCGGTTCGACGGTCCCTGAACTCTCGCCTGCGCGAGAACGAGCGAGTACTGATCAAGAACTACCACGCGATCGCCGCCGTCATGATTGAAGGGGAACCGCTCTCCCCCGCGGCGGAGTGGTTTCTCGACAACTATCATCTGGTCGATGATCAGATACGACAGATCCACGATGACCTGCCGCCCGGCTACTACCGACAGCTACCGAAGCTCGCGCACGGTCCATTTGCCGGTTATCCGCGTGTCTTCGGCATGGCCTGGGCCTGCACCGCGCACAGTGACAGCCGTTTTGAAAGCGAAGCATTACGGCGATTTGTGCGCGCCTACCAGGCTGTCCAGCCGTTGACCATTGGTGAGCTGTGGGCAATCGCCATCAGCCTGCGCATCGTTCTGGTCGAGAATCTTCGTCGGGTGGTCGAGCAAGTCGTCCAGGATCGCCTGGCTCAACAGGATGGCGATCACATCGCAGATCAGTTGCTGGGTACCAAAGGCACTGCTACCCAGCCTCAGGCACTCATCGAGTACCACGCTCGGCACGACGTGTTGCCGACCGCATTCCTGGTCCAGGTCGTCAAACGCCTGCGTGACCAGGACCCGCACGAGACACCTGCCGTGACGTGGCTGGAACAACAAGTGGCCACACGCGGGACCAGTGCCGATCAACTGGTCCAGGACGAACATCACCGCCAGGGTGCGGCGAATATCACGGTGCGCAACATCATCACCAGCATGCACCTGATCTCGGATGTCGACTGGACCGAATTTTTCGAAGGCGTGAGTCTGGTCGACGAGGTGTTGCGGGACGGCACCGATTTCATGCAGATGGATTTTGCGACCCGAAATCTCTACCGCAGCGCGATTGAGCAACTGGCTCGAGGCTCCGGGCAATCAGAGCTGTTTGTTTCGCGCGCTGTCATGACCGCTGCGCGCGCGCCCGCCGCAGACTCCCCGCGAACCCGGGATCCAGGCTACCACTTGATTGCCGGTGGTCGGCTCGCGCTGGAAAGTACAATTGGCTATCAACCTTCTCTTGGCGAAATTCCAGGTCGACTGAACGCAAGGCTTGGGCCGGCGGTTTACATGACCGGCGTCGCATCGTGCTCCCTCCTGACTCTGGCATTACCGCTTTGTTTGCTGTTCGAGCAGGGAACGTCAACCACGTGGCTTGTCTTGTTGGCAATCACGGGCGCCATACCGGCAATCGATCTGGCGGTTGCGATCGTCAATCGCGCCATCACCCGCAGCGTCGGTGCAACGATGTTACCCGGCATTGAATTCAAGGACGACATACCTGCCGCGCACCGAACGCTGATCGCAGTACCCACGCTACTGACGAGTCACGAGGCGATTGACGAACAGATCGAAAGACTCGAAGTACACTCGTTGGCCTGTTCGACGGGCGAAATCTACTATGCACTGCTGACCGACTGGACCGACGCTGCAACGGAAGTACGAGACGGCGACCAGGCACTGCTGGTTTATGCCCGGGCGGGCATCGCGCAATTAAACGCTCGTCACGGCAACACCGGATCGCAGAACGGCGGGTCTGCGCCCGCCCGCTTCTACCTCCTGCATCGACGAAGAATCTGGAGCGAGAGTGAACAATGCTGGATGGGGTGGGAACGCAAACGTGGCAAGCTGCATGAGCTGAATCAATTACTGCGCGGCGCTCATGACACAACGTTTGTCAGCAGCACCGACGCGCAGCCTGACGTTCCGGCCGGCGTTCAGAACGTCATCACGCTGGATGCCGATACACGCTTACCACGTGAGAGTGCACGCAGGTTGATCGGCAAGATGGCGCACGCATTGAATCAACCCGGGTTTGATGCACAGGGTCGCGTCGTCATCGAAGGTTATGCGATCCTCCAGCCAAAGGTGACACCCTCACTGCCAGTCGGTCGAGAAGGTTCGCTCTTTCAGCGCGTGTTTTCGAGCATGACCGGGATAGATTCCTATGATGCTGCAGTTGCGGATGTCTACCAGGACCTGTTCGGACAAGGTTCCTACTCCGGCAAAGGGATCTACAACGTCGACGCATTCGAAACCGCGTTGGCTGAGCGGGTTCCCGCAGGCTCGATGCTCAGTCATGACCTCTTCGAGGGTACTTTTGCGCGTGCTGGATTGGTATCGGACATCGAAGTCATCGAGGATTATCCAGCACGGTACGACGTCGCCGCCGCTCGCAACCATCGCTGGACACGCGGTGACTGGCAATTGCTGCCATGGATCTTTGGCCGAGGTGATGCCGAAATCGCCCGGCGTATGCGAATGCCACTGCTCAGCTTGTGGAAAATGGTCGACAACCTGCGTCGCTCGCTGTCTGCGCCAACCCTGGTTCTGACATTGTTGATCAGCTGGCTCCTGCCAG
>JAYSTS010000380.1:0-1869 GCA_043719475.1 Gammaproteobacteria bacterium
TGATGCGCAGGTCCGCCGCCTCTGCCCACGGCACCACCGCGTCCGTGGAACAACCGCAAAGCGATGCCATATCGACTCGCCACTTCAACCAACTGTTCCTGCGCCCTGTATTGTGCCCAGGCGGCCGCCAGTTGACCGGCATCCTTGGCCGAATCGGAGTAGCCGATCATGACCTGTTGTTCAGTTCCGGCGTAATCGCGATACCAGGGCACATTCAATAGTGCATCGATGGTCTGCGCTGCACCATCCAGATCCGATAGCGTTTCGAACAATGGAACGACGGGGATGTTGCGGATTACGCCCACTGATCTGAGCAGCAGAATGACGGCCAGAACATCACTGGGCGAAGTTGCCATGGAGATGACGTATTGAGCGACACCATCTCCCATGCTTGAGGCAATCACGGCACAGGTATCGAGCACCTCACGGCTGTCCGCCGATGCAGGCCACACGGCGGGAAAGAGCGGACGCTTACCTTCCAGTTCAGTCAGCAGAAACTGCTGTCGCTGCGCTTCAGACCACTGCGCGTAACTGCTGCCAGCATGCAAAATGCCGAGATAACGCGTGATCTCATCGAACACCCGGGCGTGTCGATCGGAACTCTGGCGCACATCGAGCCGTACCAGCGTGGTCCCGAAGGTCGCGATCCGACGTAACGTATCCAGCAACGGCCCATCGGCAATCAGGCCCATGCCGCAATCGTGCAGAGAACGATGACACAGGGCCAGCGGATCGCGCAGGTCGGCAGCATTGAAATAGATCTGGTCTGAGTCTAAAGGCATCTGGTGATCCGAGCCTTCCGCCCAGTCGCGCGTACGTCGCAAACGCTCGCGCACAGACTTCAGCACAGCACGATACGGTTCATGGGTTTCACCGGCCAGCAGGCAAACGGCATCGGTGGCCTTTGTCATCGACAGTGAACCATGCAGCGCATCAACATCGCGCAAGTACAGATCTGCCGCCATCCACCGCGCCAGCATCAAGACTTCTCGTGTCACCACAGAGGTCACGTTGGGGTTCCCGTCACGATCACCGCCCATCCATGTGGCAAAGCGGATCGGTGTCGCGTCGGTGCTCAGCGGTCCACGCCCACTTCGCGCAAGCGCTGCATCAAACACCCGCAGGAACCTCGGTAGTGCATCCCACAATGAATGTTCGATCACTGCAAATCCCCACTTTGCCTCATCCTGTGGGGTCGGGCGTTCGTGGCGCACTTCGTCGCTATGCCAGGCCTCGGTAATCAGTCGCTTGAGGGTCACGGTGTCTGGTGGGCGCGCGGCCAGTGCCCTGCCTATGGCATCGTATTTCATCACCAGCGTGCGCCTCAGGACTTCCGTTGGGTGCGCAGTCAGCACCAGCTCGATTCGCAAACTTGCAATCGCAGCATCAAGCCCTGGATCTTCCGGAAGTTCGATCGCAAGCGCTGCCTGACTCGCCACCTGATGCTGCTGCTCTGCGATGTTTGCAAAATTCAGGAACTGGTTAAAGGCACGGGCGACATCGGTAATGTCCTCGGCTGGAATGGAAGCCAGCAAGGCACTGAGTTGATCCCACTCCGCACTGCCGCCCGATCGGGCAGCCTTGGCCAGGGCGCGAATCCGTTCGATTCGTTCAACAAAAGCTGCGCCACGATCAGCGGTGATGACGCTGCCAAGAATCTCGCCAAGCATGCGCACATCATCGCGCAGCGCCTTGTCGATATGACGGGGTAAGTCGTGTCGCATTGAAATCTGTTCAGCCATGAATGCACCTGTGGGTAGTTGATTGCGAGACGATCGTTCGCCCCGTAGTGATCTGCTAGCTCGGTAAGCTATTGAGCCGGGGCTGCCGGGCGACGGATCAGATGACCCAGCCACAGTCCCGATTCGC
>JAYSTS010000039.1:0-7916 GCA_043719475.1 Gammaproteobacteria bacterium
CATGCAACCAATGAGAAGAGGACGACGAAGCTGAAAAATTAACGACTAGAGAGTGTTGACATGGTTCGCCTCATAGAAGGAGCGATCTCCTGATCGCGAACGGTTTTCGAATTTATATGGTCGCGAGACAGAAGAATCGCGATCAGGAGATCGCTCCCACAAGAGGGCGCTCGCATGCTTGAAGTAGCCTCGCTATTCTCACCACCCCAACACTTCACCGGCCATTGTGCCAACCCAAACCGAACATTCATCCAGCACGCTGCGTCTGCCGCCCGGCCAATGGCAGACGGTACTGGACTGCCTGTGTAGCCACTTCACAGCCATCTCGAGGGAACAGTGGCTCGACCGCATGGCCCGCGGTCGGGTGCTTGATGACCATCGGCAATCCATCGGCCCCGAACACCCGTATCGGGTTGGGCTCACCATTCACTATTTTCGCGAAATCGACAACGAACCCCCGATCCCGGTCGTCGAGACCGTCCTGTACGTTGATGAGCATCTGATCGTCGCTGACAAACCACACTTCCTGCCGGTGGTGCCATCGGGGCGATTCGTTCGCGAAACGCTGCTCTGGCGACTGATCGAACGCTTCGGGAATCCGGATCTCGCACCGCTGCATCGAATCGATCGCGACACGGCGGGCCTTGTGATGTTTTCCACCACCAAGTCGGGTCGGGATCGTTACCACGCACTGTTTCGTGAGCGTCGCATCGAAAAACACTATGAAGCACTGGCGCTGGCTGCGCCTCAGATTCTCTTTCCCCATGTTCGCGAATCACGCATTACCCGCGGCGAACCATTTTTTCGTTCGCAGGAAATACCAGGGACCAGCAACGCCTACACACGCATCGACGTGATCAGTCGGCACAGCGCCATAGACAACCACTGGCATTACGATCTGCAGCCAGCCACGGGCAGAACACATCAGCTGCGAATTCACATGGCGGCGCTGGGTGCACCGATTGCAAACGATCGTTTGTATCCAACGTTGTTGCGGGACACCGAAGATGATTTCGACGCGCCGCTGAAGTTGCTGGCAAAGGGGCTGGCGTTCACAGATCCGCACACAGGATTACATCACAGGTTTGCCAGCCAGCTGACCTTGTAGGAGCGGTCTCCTGACCGCGATAGAGTTCGCGATCGGGAGATCGCTCCTACAAGACATCGCACCAACAACAGCGGCCCCAGACTTCAGCGCTTGCGCTTCCACGGCGGAATCTCATTCCACGCAAACGGCTCGATACCTGCTTCGGTCAACTGCCACACACTGGCGTCGGCCTTGCCCTTGTCGAGTTCAAGAAAACCGATGGTGCCGAATTGCGTATCGTAGTTGTGCGGGTACGTCGGCGAACCGGGGTTGACGCACAACGTGCCACCGATGGTGGCGATCCGTTCAACGTGGGTATCGCCTGACACAATCACATCCGGCCGGCGTTCCGGGAAAAATCGCTCGATCCATTTTTCAAGCGTGAAGTTCGGTGGCCGCTCCGGGACGGGCACGTAGTGGGTGAGGCCGACCCACAGCCCTTCGATCTCCATGAGCCACGCATACTTTACCCGCGAATCCTGCGGCTGAACCGGACGACCCCCACTGCCATCTTCGCCATTACCACGCGCGGCGTAGACCGGCGCGATCGTTTCGAGTTCATCCAGCACCCAGAGTTCATGGATGTCGCCGCCGTGAAAGATCATGTCGACACCCTTGAAGGCATCGAATATCTGCGGCCACAGCGATTTGCGCGCTTCTGGCAGGTGCGTATCGGAAATCAGACCAATGCGTTTCATGAAACGTGTGCACTCCCTGCGCGTAGTGCGCCCCCCAGCTTCTTTGTTCCGTGGACGGCCGTAAAAGCCGCCCCGTCCCACACGCGTTCTCCGCGTACGTAAACGCCAGCGACCACACCGTCGGAGCGATTGACCAACTGCCGGCAGCCAAAGACGTCACGATGCACAAACTGCACACCCGCCTCACCATCGTACTTTTTCAGCGCTGCGGGATTGAGCAGTGTGATATCTGCCCGACTGCCGATATCGATTCGGCCAGCGTCCAGCCCGAAGAACTCGGCAGGCTCTCGCGTAAGCCGTTTCACCATGTGCGCAACCAGCCCTTCCGAATCACAGGCGGCAATCTTCAATGCGCGCAGGTTGCAGTCGAAATACGCCATGTTCACCACGTGCGCGCCACTGTCATTGAACCCTGGCAGCAATTTCGGATGCAGCAATAGTCGTTTTATAGTCGCGGGATTGGTATTGGCAGCAACGTAGTACCAGTGCAGATCGCGATCGAAGTGTCGCAGCAATGCCAGAAAAAACGCAGCTTCGTGCGCTGCAGTACGACCGATGGCTTCAAAGGCTCGCACCTCTTCTTGATCGTCATAATTGTCCTGATCGTTAGTGGCCGGCAATCCGCTACTCAACCACAGCAGATACCGACTCCTGATCTGCGCCATGCTCTGGCCCGGCCAGGACGGCACAGGCGCCCGAAAAATCATCATGTCATTCAGATCGCGGGTCATGAACTGGCGTTCAAGCTTCAGCTTGCGCCGGATGGCGGCGACGTTGAACCCACTCTTGCCCACGTCCCACATCGCACAGAATTCTTCAACAAATGCGGGATCATCAAAAATCTTGTGCCGCGCCTCGACATCTTCCAGTTCGGTTTCAATGAGCCGTCGCATCTGCGGGTTGGCTTCTGCCAGCGGGCTCACCACGCCTTCCGAGTAGATCCGAAATGGCGCCGCCAGTGCCTGCATGCGCAGGTGACCATCAAAGATCGCGGAGTTGAGCACATTGGTCAGTGTCATTGCCTGCCACAACTGCAGGCGGTTGTTGACCGACTCAAGCGCCGCCAGCGCCGTCACCTTCAGGGGTTTGCCATAGAGGCGTCCGCTGGTCAGCCCCATGAGCTTGAGCGTCAGCTTGCCTTTGTCCGGAGCCGGGGTCATCTGCCACACACGACCATGTCGACGAACCACATCGGTGAGCACACGGTATTCATTGAACACTGCGTATTGCGTTGGGATGCGCTTGAGGACGTTGGGATGGTTCGCCAGGTAATGCAGTGGCAACCCATCGGTTGAAAACCCCAGATAGCCTGCGTCCATCGCCTTATCGAGGATGGCTTTCATCTGGTCAAGTTCGGCCGCAGTCGGGTCACGATTGATGCTGGCCTCAAGCCCCATCACTTCAATGCGCAACATCGAATGTGGCAGAAAGGGCGCGAGATTCACGGACAACGGCAGGCTATCCAGATGCTGCAGATATTCTTCCGGCGTATTCCAGGTCGCCTTTTCGGCAACTCGCGCAAGCACACCCTTTGGCATGTTCTCGACACGGGCAAAACAATCGACGAGCGGATCCTGCCCATCGCGGCGCTGCGCACCAAACGCCAGTCCCAGCGAACAATTACCGATGATCGCCGTGGTCGTGCCATGACGGACCATCTCCGGCAATCCTGGGTCGAGTTCAGCTTCGAGGTCTTCGTGGGTGTGAATATCGATCAGACCAGGAATCAGCCACTGCCCGGCAACGTCATGCACGGCTCTGGCGGAATCTGCGGGCAGGTTGGCGCCTTTGGCAGCAATACGACCGTCACGCACAGCAATATCGACGACCTCTCCAGGACCACCCGTCCCATCGAAGACCTTTGCACCTCTGAGGATCACATCCCAATGCATATTTGCCTGCCTGTTCGTTCCCAGCCGGCAAGCATGCGGAGTCTGCATGGCCGACACAAGCCGCAGCAGACCCGGATCACAGCGTTCGCTGCACCACGCGAACTGCCGGAACGAAGGTGAGGCACAGGAGAATGAGCCCGAAAAACAGTACTCCACTCACCGTCAGCGCCACCGCGACACTGGTCTGTTCCGCGACGAAGCTGATCGGCAACAGGCCGATAGGCATCAGTCCCTGCGACATCATGTCGATGGACAGGATCTTGCCACGCATGTGCTTGTCGACCTGCATCTGCAACAGACTGCGATTGAGCGAGGTCGTGGTACTGCTGAGAAAGCCAATCAGCAGAATGGCGACGAAGGCTGCACCAAGAGACGGCGAAAGACCAAAGGCGATGGTCATCGCCCCCCACCCAAGGCCGGTGCAGACCAACCAGTATCCTTTGCGCCCGAGACCGCCCAGGCTGCCCGTCACCAGCGATCCAACGATGGCGCCTGCCCCCATCGCCGAAATCAGGAAGCCAAGGTCATCCGGTCCGCCGCCCAGCACATCGTGGCTGAATGCCGGCATCAGCGTGTTGATGGGCATGCCGAACATGAAGGGAATGACGCCCAGCACAATGAGCCCAAGGATGGCTGGCCGCGCCCGGATGTATCCAAAAGCGTCGCGCATCTCGCGCAAGGGGTGTCCGGTGGCAGGATGCGTTTCACCCCCTTTCGACAGACGGCTGACCGTCAACGCGGAGAGCGCATACAGACTGCTGATGATGAGATAAACCACACCGACGCCGAAGTGCGATTGCCTGTCGCCATCAGCAATCCACGCGATCAACAAGCCAGCAAACGACGGGCCGACGATGCGCGCGAAATTCCAGCCGGATGAATTGAGTGACGTCGCCGACAGGATCAAATGGTCCGGTACCAGTTCCGGCACAAACGCCTGACGGGCCGGCATGGAGAGCGCAAGCACGGTGCCATTAAAAAAACCGAAGCCCATGAAGTGCCAGAAAGTCACCTGCTCCGACAAGACGATAAACGCCATGATGAACGTGGCCACCGTATTCATGCTCTGGCCGACAACAATGAGCCGCCGTTTCGAATAACGATCGGCCAGCACCCCGCCCCACAACGAAAACAGCACCGTCGGCAGGAGAAAGGCGAGTGACACCAATGCCAGGTCGAGTGCCGATTGGGTCAGCTCATAGATCAGCCAGCCGCGCGCAATGATCTGCATGTTCATGGCAAACGAGGCCGCCATGCCACCGAGGAAAAGCAGGCGGAAATCAGGACTCGCGAGCGCGCGATAGAGGTCGGATGAAGCCAAACCGATAACTCAGCAGTGCAGACGCCAGGCGTCACCGTCACGCACGATGTGGCCCGCCGTCGGCGTCGCAAAGTGAGTACCGATGACCAGTACTGGTCGATCCGAATACCGTTCAATGAACGAATGGCGCGTGTGCGCACTCATGTGCTGATCCCAGTCGGCAAGGCTCGACCAGTCCGGCCGCGCGATCTGACAGGGATGATGAATCATGTCACCGGTGATCACCGCCTCTTCTCCGCCCGACGCGATCCGGATACTCACATGGCCCGGTGTGTGCCCGGGCGTGGGTTCGAGCCAGACTTCATCACAAATACGATGCTCTGAGGTCACCAGATCAGCCAGGCCACCGTCAAAGATGGGCTGCACCGAATCTTCAAACACCGGACCATATGGCTGCGGCTCAGCCTGCCAGTGCTGCCACTCAGCCTCTGCAAAAAGATATCGCGCATTCGGAAACGTGGGCATCCACCGCCCGTCGACCAGCCGCGTGTTCCAGCCCACATGGTCCACATGCATGTGTGTGCAGAGCACGGTATCGATGCGGGACGGCGAAAAACCAGCCGCTTCGAAGCGCGACATGAAGTCACCCTGCATGAGGTTCCATTTGGGATACGAGCGTGGTTTGTCGTTGCCGATGCAGGTGTCCACAACGATGGTACGACCGCCCACTTCGATAACAAGACAGTGAATGCTGAGCAGCAGTTTGCCGTCCTGCAGGAATGGCGCGAGCCACGGCATGGTGGCCAGCTCTGCCGGTGTTGCCTGTGGCAGCAGATGCGGCCCGAGAGACGCGGTGGTGAGTTCCACGACCTGGGTCACGCGCACCTCGCCAATCTGCCACTTCAACATGTTGGTAAATCTCCATCGCCCGATCCCGGTCCATTTGCAAAGTACCTGCTATCTGCGCAAACATCCACACACCACATCGGTCATGAATACGGTTTTTGATACGGGAGAGAGCTATGCGATTCGGCGACGTTGAAATTGAAAAGCAAGGTCATGTAGCAGTTCTGGAAATCCAGCGACCGCCCAATAACTTCTTTGACGTCGACCTGATCAACGCCCTGGGCGACGCGTTTGAAGCCATGGACCAGGACGCCGAAGTGCGCGCCCTGGTGCTGGCCGCCCAAGGCAAGAACTTCTGCGCCGGTGCGAACTTCAGCAATCGCGGCGAGCAGGCCAAACGAGCCGAACGTACCGAAACGACCGGCAATCCCCTGTACACCGCTGCGGTTCGTCTGTTTGCCTGCAAGAAGCCGGTGATTGCGGCGGTTCAGGGTGCAGCCGTCGGCGGCGGCTTTGGACTGGCCGTAATGCCAGACTTTCGGGTGGTGACGCCCGATGCGCGTTTTACGGCGAACTTCGTGAAACTCGGTTTCCATCCAGGGTTCGCATTGACGCTGACGCTACCGAAGCTGATCGGCCAGCAGAAAGCCAACCTCATGTTCCTCACCGGGCGCCGCATCGATGGCGAAACGGCGTACGCATGGGGATTGGCAGATCGCATCACCGACAACGACAACCTGCGCGCAGAGGCGCTGGCCTTCGCCAACGAGATCGCGGAAAACGCACCGCTGGCCATCATGAGCGTGCGCGCCACACTGCGTGGTGACCTCGCAGCCCAAGCGAAAAAACAGACCGATCACGAGTTCATCGAGCAGCATCGCCTGCAGCAGACCGAGGATCACAAGGAAGGCGTGAAGGCCGTCGCCGAGCGAAGGCCGGGTAATTTCAAGGGCAGCTAACCTCAATTGGTTCGCTGACTTTGTGTGCGATCTCCTGATCGCGATCTTCGATCATCCCAACAATCGCGGTCGGGAGACCGCTCCTTCTATGAAAACGGGTAGTGGCGACGGCTGCCTACAAGCACCTGCAGTGGACCTTCTACGTGTTCACGCCTTTTGCTGTGCGCAAAAGTCGCGCCCACCCATCGATCCGCTGACCGCAGACGTTAGGCGGCACGGCTCGCGACCATCGCTCCGGCTATCTGTCTTCGGGTCGCGCCAAGCGCAAGTAGCGCCCTCACCAGAAGATCAATGCTCACCGAGGGATCACCGGACTCCATCTTTGCTATCCGGGACTGACTTGAACTAATCAGCTTTGCCATTTCGACCTGGGTAATGGCCTTCTTCTCGCGGAGTGACTTGAGACGATCGCTCAACGCGAGTTTCAGCTCGATGTATGCCGCTTCCTCATCCGACAGCTGGAGTAGTTCTTGGGCGCTACCAATCTTCCACCCCTTCCGTTCCAACCGTACCCGCTTAGTCTGTCTCATCGTCGTAACTCCTTAGTCTGCGTCGGCATGCATCGATCAAGGCGCTTGGCGTTTGTGCAGTCTTCTTGGAGAACACAGCCACAATCACGATTGCATCGTCATCAACTCGGTACAGCACTCGCCACGTCGAGTTCTCGTCGTTTATTCTCAGTTCATGGCAATTTCTGCCGATCGAGGGCATCGGTCTGGAGTGAGGCATGCTGAGCAAGTCACCTCTCTGCAAACGCCTGAGCAAGTATCCGGCCGCTAGCCGCGCCTCCGCCGAAAGCGGCGGAGTTTTGATCTCGACATGTAGCCACGCGAGCGGCTTGTCTGTTAAGTTCATTGACGAAACTTATGTCATATCCGACATATTAACAAGCAATGGCGCGAAGCGTCGCGGGCAATCCCCGCACAATCGGGGGTCTCGTCGGCAGAAATCGGCGCACATCGACTCCAACGGCCGGAACGGAGGGTAAGAATGACACTCGAACAACTCGCGCACTTCGCTGAGATCGTCGCCTCTCTCGCAGTAGTTGCTTCCTTGATATACGTTGCAAGACAGCTAGGAGTCTGCGCGGCAGAAGGCGGCGGAGCGAGGCGAGTGTCAATTCGAGTCCGATTTTTCGTTTGTTTGAGGCGCGTAGTGGGCGCTACGCAACGA
>JAYSTS010000381.1:0-9518 GCA_043719475.1 Gammaproteobacteria bacterium
ATACGCATCGATCGACGGAAGCAGCCATTCAAAGCAGCTGTGGCATTCGATGGCCATCAGCATTCTTCCCGATTCTCCACCGGACAGGCGCGCCAGATCGATTTCTGCCCTATGGATCATCGGCAAGATATCGTCGGCGAGTTTCACCAGCCGATTCCCGGCACTCGTGAAGCGCACCGGACGGGTCTTGCGAATGAACAACGCACAACCGAGACGGTCCTCGAGATCCTTCAACTGGTGGGACAGGGCTGATTGCGTAAGAAAAACCCGATCCGAGGCTTCAACCAGGCTACCGGTATCGCGCAGTGCAGCCATCGTCCGCAAGTGGCGCAGGTCAATCTGTGACATGAATACCACTCAAGATTTCGGGCCTTATGGTTGCACAGGATTCAAGAAGTGACCAGTTCTCCCACAACCGGTGTGATGGTTGTTCCGCTTTTGTATACCCCACTTTTTTTGAGCACTGGTCGACGACAATAAACTGACGCTGCTGACTATCATTCCGGCATGCAGATAGCAGATGGCTTGCATTGATGTTCAACCCTTCCAGCAGAATGATTGAGAGCTTCGTTGGCTACATCCGACAACGCTTTGAAGAAGCATTCGCCAACGCACCTGAAGCAGAGGTCCGTCTTCTGGATCAATCTGCCCGTGCAGCCATGGAAGCCCTTCTGGATTGCGATTGTCCTTATCACGACATTCAGCACACGATGCTGGTGACTGACATCGGCCAGACCATGTTGCATGGCCGACAGCTGATGCAGGGTGATGTCACTCAGAAGGAGTGGCTGCACGCGGTGGTCGCCATGATGTTTCACGATGTGGGCTACATCCGTGGCCTGCTCCAGGAGGACGATGACACCTCATGTGTCGTCGATTCGACTGGAGAACGCATCACGCCGCCGCCGGGATGCACCGATGCGTTCATGACGCCCTATCACGTTTCCCGTGGCTGCCTGTTCGTGCGAGACCGATATCGCAACGAACCACTGATCGATCTCGAGAAGTTGACGGATCACATCGAAATGACCCGTTTCCCGGTGCCACGCAAACCAGCCTATCAACGTGTTGATGACTTCGCGGCTCTGGTGCGCTCAGCGGATCTGCTCGGCCAGATGGCAGACCCGCTTTACCTGAAAAAGTTGTCTCGCCTGTTTGCCGAGTTTCTGGAAACTGGAGAAGCCGCTCGCCAGGGTTTCACCACCGCAGGCGCATTGCGCGAGAACTTCGCGCAGTTTTTCAATTCACAGGTCAAGCCGTTTGTTGGCCTTGGGCTGCGCTATCTGAAGCGCTCTCAGGATGGTCAGCAGTGGGTCGCCAACCTCTACCATCATCTGCATGCGGATGATCAGGAAGTATTCACCGAGCTGCTGCACACAAGACAGGATTCGGAACCGATTCCTTTCCGCGCCTCGCGTTGAAAGTCCATTACCCTCCTTTGCGGTGCTCTCGGCAGAGCACCGTCGGCACTCAGACTTAGTTAAGCTGCAACATCGAACGAGGTCGCAGGTTCGTCAACTCGACGATCTTTTTGTAGTTGTCCGCGATGTCTTCGACTGACGCATCCATACCAAGATCAACACCGTCGTTTTCTACGATGATGGCGGTGGAATAACGACCACCTTGTGCCTGAATGATCACGCCATTGGGTGCATCTTCCGTACACAGATACACAACTGCTGGTGTCACCAACTCTGGCCCGAGCTTCTTCAGCACGGCCTCCGGCATTATGTTTTCCGTCATCCGGGTTGCCGCAACGGGAGCGATCGTGTTCACACGAATGTTGTACTTGGCGCCTTCGATCTTCAGCGTGTGCATAAGACCCACCTGGGCAAGCTTGGCTGCACCATAGTTCGCCTGACCGAAGTTGCCGTACAACCCCGTTGGCGAAGTCGTCATGACAATTCGACCGTAGTTCTGATTGCGCATGATCTCCCACACTTCACGCGTCACCATCGCGGCACCGGTCAGGTGGACGTTCATCACCACGTTGAAATCGCTCATGTCCATCTTGTGGAACGTCTTGTCACGCAGAATACCGGCGTTGTTGATCAGGATATCCACCCGACCCCACGTCGTCATGGCGTCCTGAACCATACTTTTTGCGCCTTGCGGATCGGAGACCGACCCGCCGTTGGCGATGGCTTCACCACCAGCGGCCTTGATCTCGGCGACCACGGACTTGGCTGCATCTGACGATCCGCCTGTTCCGTCCATGGCGCCACCAAGATCGTTAACCACAACCTTGCAGCCACGCTTTGCCAATTCCAGTGCATGGCAACGTCCGAGACCACCACCCGCGCCCGTGATGATGGCGACCTTACCTTCGAACGAATACGTCATGATGCATTTACCTCAGCTTCAAAAAAATTGGGATTATTCCCGTTCAGCCCCGAAACCCAAAGCGAACAGGGCCTTTCAGTGTTTCCAGCAACGGCTGGATCCAGTCGATCCACTGACCCAGCGTTGGCCGTGTCTCCCGTGGATCAATCAGTTCATGCACGGAAAACGACTCGGCTCGCGCGAACGGATTACGCCGTCTGCGCAGGGCGTCCTCGAGTTCCTTGCGTTTGGCGTCCGGGTCCGCAGCGGCTTCGATTTCCCGTCGATACGCCACCGCCACGCCACCTTCGAGTGGCAAGGCGCCGCTCTGAACGGACGGCCAGGCCAGAACATAGCTGTTGGGCGCGTAGTGTGCCGCAGTCGCAACACCGAATCCCTTGTGTATCTGTACCACAGCCCACGGCACCACCGACTGCACCGCAGCCGCCACGGCGGACATACCGAATCGAATGGTGCCGGCTTTTTCGGCTTCCAGCCCGATCATGAAACCAGGCTGATCGACAAAGTTGATGACGGGAAGATGGAACAGGTCGCACATCTCAACGAATCGGCGATATTTCTGCGCCGCCTGCGCCGTCATCGATCCCGCATAGATCTTGTTGTTGTTGATCAAAACGCCGACGGGCTGCCCGGCCAAACGCGCAAGCGCACAGATCTGACCCCGACCAAAGCCGGCGCCGATTTCAAACACGCTGCCTTGATCCATGACCAATTCGAGAATCAATCGCGCGTTGAACGCCTTGTTGGACTCTCGCGGCACGATGCTCAGCAAGTCCTGTTCCATGCGTTCGATAGGATCGTCGCATCGCACTCGCGGCGCGCTCTCACCCACATGTGAAGGAAGATAGCTGAGAAAACGCCGGATCTGGCGAAAGGCGTCCTGTTCATCGTCGGCAACGTTGTCGACCACACCACTCTTGGCATGAATGGCCGCACCACCCAGCTCGGCCTTCGACAGCCTGGTGCGCAGGGCGCGCTCAACCAGCGCCGGTCCGCCGGTCATGATCTGCGCGGTTTCCTTGGTCATCACCGAGAAGTGCGAGGCAACGAGCCTGCCGGCAGGAAATCCGGCCACAGCGCCGAGCGCGGCAGAAACGACAGGCACCTGACCAAGTGCATCGGCGATGATCTTGAAGCGAGGTTCGGCGAACACCGGATCGCCCCAATTGGCACCAGCATTACCACCAGCTTTACCACCCGCTTTACCACCCGCTTTACCACCGGGTTTACCACCGCCCTTCACACTGCCACCACCACCTTCGAGCAACCGTACCAAAGGCACTTTGTAATGGCAGGCCATGTGTTCGGCATAAACGCTCTTGCGCAACCCGGCCGGGTTCGGTGAACCGCCCTTCAGGGTAAAGTCCTCACCTCCGACAGCGACCCGTCGACCATCAATCTTGCCAAAGCCGAGTACGTAATTTGCCGGCACCAGTTCCCGTACGGCGCCTGGTTCATCCTCGTGATCGGACTCTTGATTGGAATAGTCGGGAACGGCAGTGGCACGACCCTGTTCCTGAAAAGTGCCTGAATCAAGCAGCCCTTCGATTCGTTCACGAATCGTCAGTCGACCCTGAGCGTGTTGCTTGTTTATACCCTCGATACCACCCTGGACGAGCGCCTGCTGCCGGCGTCGTTCCAGTTCTTCGACTTCTTCGTTCCAGCTCATGGCGGCAGAAGTCGCGCGTCAGGCCGGATCCTTGAAGTTGGGTGCACGTTTTTCAAAGTTGGCCTGCACGGCTTCTGCCTGGTTGGCCGAGCCGATGAGCTCCATTTGCAACCTGGCCTCCAGCTCCAACCCCTCACGAGGCAGGGCTCGCCAACTCTGTTCGAGCAGCGCCTTGCCACGACGGATCGCATCAGGATTTTTGCCGGCAATCTCCCTGGCAATCGAGAGCGCCCGAGCCAGCGGGTCTGCGTCGACATAGGTCACGAGGCCAAGCTCTTTAGCCTCGTTGCCAGACAGAACCCGCCCGGTCCAGGTCAGTTCCTTGGCCACATCCAGGGGCACCAGATCACGCAGAGACTGGGAAATGCCCATATCGGGAATGAGGCCCCACTTGATCTCCATCACCGACATCTTGGCATCGGGCGACGCGATACGAATATCGGCGCCGAGCGCGATCTGCATGCCGCCGCCATAGGCAACACCATGTACCGCAGCAATCACAGGTACGCCGACTCGCTTCCAGACGAGGGCTGGACGCTGAGCGTGATTGTCAGGATGCTCGGTATCACGCCGCAGCAGACCACCACCACCGCTACCACCGCCGCTGGACTGACCACCACCAAGGCCCCGCATGCTGGCCATATCCAGCCCGGCGCAGAAACCGGCACCGTTACCCGAGATAACGACGGCACGGACTTCCCTGGCCTCGCCGAGGCGTTCTCCGGCTTCGATGATGGCGCTGAACATCTCGGGGCTCAGCGCATTGTATTTGTCGGGGCGATTCAGGCGGACGTCGGCAACACCCGCTTCAATACTGATGGTGACAAGTTCGCTCATAGCAGTGTTTCCGGCTGTTTTTTCAGGGGGCGTAACTTATCACAGGGCGCTAGTACCGATAAGCCTCGGCTCAACGGGGGAATGTAAAGAGGGGTTTCAAGGGCGCGTGGTAGAGTTCACAGACCCTACAGATGAGATCACTGGTATGGCAAATCCAATCAACCTCGGCGGGACTTTCCCGACCCTTGCCTTCAACACGACCGACGGTCGCGTCATCACGCTACCCGACGATATTCACACCCCTTACGCAGTAGTCCTTTTCTATCGCGGACACTGGTGACCTTACTGCCGCCGACTGTTAGTCGGCTACGAAAAACTCCGCAGTGAATTTGCTGCTGAGGGGGTCAGTCTCTTTGCCGGTAGTGTGGATAGCCTCGAAAAAACCAGCGAAGTAGCCGCAGATCTCGGCTTTCCGGTATTCCATGGCGTAACCCGGGAACAGGGAGACAGCCTGGGCTCGTGGTGGGAAGAACGGCGCAATCACATCCAGCCCACAGAGTTCATCCTGACTCAAAAAGGTCGAGTACTTGGGTCAACCTATAGCAGTTCGCCGGTCGGAAGAATGGACCCTGCAGAAACCCTGAGCCTGCTGCGGATCATCAAACAGATGCAGGCGAAAAAAACCTGAATTCGATTACCTAAGGAAGGTCTGATTAATCAGATCTTCCTTTGTGGTGCAGGGATGCACCCTGATCTCCCTGTGACTAGCGGTATCAACTGCGAATGATGCAGAGCACCTGTTCTTCTGCGACCTGGTCTTCCAGTCCCACCCGAATTTCCTCGACCTCGCCAGCGGCTGGACTCTCGACCGGAATCTCCATCTTCATGGATTCAAGAATGATGAGCACATCGCCCTTGGCCACCTTGTCACCAACGGCGACTTCAATCTTCCAGACGGAACCCGCCACTTCGCTCTCAACGGCATGACGCGCCATCACTCCCCCTTGTTTTCTGTTACGTCCTTACCCGCCTGATCTCACGCTGCCCCAATGGCTGCCATCTGACTCTGGAATTGTCCTAGATCAAAATAATCCCGCCAGGCCGTAATGCCGTTTTCCCCCACCTCGAAAACCCCCATCACCTTGATGGCCAACCACTTCTCGCCGATCTTGAAGCGGTCGACGCGTTCGTTCATCACAACGTTGCCATTGGCTGAACTGTGCAGGACCTCAAAGCGAATTTCCGATGCCATGCCCATGAAGGGCGCCAGGGATCCGCGAATGGCCTCCACGCCTTGCACCGCTTCCATCGGAATATTGTGATAAATCGCGTTTGGCGCAAAACACGCGGCGACCGCGTCGATGTTCTTGTTGTCGAATGCCTGCATCAGCGCGGAGACTTTAGCTTGTGCATCCATAGATACGGTTCCTCTCTTATTCAAGTGGTTCAGATGGTTCAAATACTCTTCCCAGACGATGGTGGCATGACGGTAACGCCCTGTCTTGACGAAAGTCGTTGCCGCCAATCGATCAAGAATCGAGCGAACCTCTGCTGCGGTCAACGTCAGGACAAACATGTCGGTGCGCGGATCGACGCGGCTATCCAAGGGCCGCAACAACGCACTACCTTCCAGCACTTCAGCCAGCCGATGCACCATCCCGCCTGCGCCAAGCTGCGAAATCGTCCACGTCAGAAGTTCACGTGAGAATACATCCGGTCGACTGCATAACGCCTTGTAGTCGTCCCAGTGCATCGACAACTCAAATCGCCGAGAGATCGAGCGGGCGCCCCGTCAGTCGCGCGAAGGCATCGAGATAACGCGCCATCGTGCGCTCGGCAATGTCGTCAGGCAGCGTCGGGCCTGGAGGTGTCTTGTTCCATTTCCCATCAGCGACCAGGGTTTCCAGATAATTACGCACGATCTGCTTGTCGAAACTGGGCTGTTCGCGGCCCGGTAGCCAATCATCTGCGGGCCAGAAACGAGAGCTGTCCGGCGTAAAGATCTCGTCTACCAGGATGGGGGGCGATGCGCCCGGCAACATACCAAACTCAAATTTGGTATCGGCCAGAATGATGCCGCGAGTTAGGGCATAGTCCCGTGCACGAACGTAGAGATCGAGCGTGGTCTTTTCGAGAAACGCCATCGGCTCGACACCGATCACCGCAGCACCTTGCGTTATGGTGATGTTTTCATCGTGGCCACTGACGGCTTTTGTGGACGGCGTGAAGATCGGTCGTTCAAGTCGATCACCATTACGCAGCCCGCGTGGTAACACGTGCCCGCACACAACACCGGTGTCCTGATAGTCTTTCCAGCCACTACCCGTCAGATAACCCCGGGCAATACACTCAACCGGCAATATCGTCGCCCGCTTGCACAGCATGATGCGGCCGCTCAGTTGGCGTCGATCGTCGGCACTCAAACCTGGCACATCGTCGACATCCATCGACAGCAAATGGTTGGGAACAACATCAGCGAACTTCTCGAACCAGAAACGTGAAATCTGGGTGAGCACGATGCCTTTGCCAGGCAGACCATTGGCCATCACAACGTCGAACGCGCTGATGCGATCCGTCGCGACGATCAATAACGCATCAGTCCCGTCTGGCAGACTGACATCGTAGAGATCGCGGACTTTGCCGCTGCGTCGATTCGGTAGTGCCAGATTCGTCCGAAGTAGTGCGTCACGCATGATGCTCAGGCCGTGCTGCCGCCGTCGGCGAGATAAACCGAGCCGGTAACCCAACTGCTGTCATCACTGGCGAGGAACAACATCACCTGCGCAATTTCCTCAGGCATGCCGTAACGCTGCATCGGAATGCGACTCGCCATGCCCTGCTTGGCCATCTCTGCCTGGCCGGGTGCAAACCCTTCTTCAAGGCTGCGCATCATGCGTGTTTCAACCGGTGAGGGATTGACGGTATTAACCCGAATGCCTGCAGGCGCGCCTTCTTTCGCTGCAGAACGCATCATGCCGATCACCGCATGCTTGCTGGTCACGTAAGGCGCAACACCTGCAGCGCCGGTCACGCCCGCGACCGATGAGGTAATCACAATACTGCCACCACCACGCGCACGCATGGCTGGAAAGGTGGATTTCAGACCGAGGAAAACACCTTTGACATTCACCGCCATGACCTGGTCGAAACGAGCCTCGTCGTACTCCTCGATGGATTTCACATCGCCTTCAATCCCGGCATTGGCGAGCAGTATGTCAACACCGCCGAACTTTTCCTTCGCCGCCTTGACCATCGCGTCGTTGTCCTTGGCCTTGGTGACATCACCAACAAAGTACTGCACACGATTACTGCCGATCTCTGCGACCGCGGTTCGAAGTGCCTCTTCCTGCAGATCGACCAACAGCACGTTGGCTCCTTCCCGCGCAAACAGGCTGCCAGCGGCCTTGCCGATACCACCAGCACCACCGGTGATAATCGCCGTCTTGCCTTCGAGTCTACCCATCATTCCCCCGGTTTATTCTGTATGTTATCTGCGGCTTGTTCGTGGGCTAAACAGCCTATTTACTGCTGACCACGGTGTACGCGTTCCTGAAGTCCTCGATGAGATCATCTGCATCTTCGATCCCCACTGAAATGCGGATAAGCGAATCATCGATCCCCATGCTGGCCCGTCTCTCTGCGCCCATCTCGAAGTAGATCGTGTGCGCGACGGGTATCGCCAACGTTCGGTTATCACCCAGGTTGCTCGACTTGATGACAACGCGCAGCGCATTCAGATAAGCCCATAGATCGACATCGTGGGAAAGTTCAAAACTGAAGAGCGCACCACATGCCCGGAACAGTTCCTTCGCGCGTTTATGCTGAGGATGACTCGGCAGACCCGGGTAGTAGACCGCATTCACCCACGGTTGCGCGACCAGGAATTCCGCCAGTTTCTGAGCATTCGCGCATTGACGCTCAAGCCGCAACGCCAGCGTTTCTGCACCAACCGCAATATGATGAGCGGCTTCCGGGCCGAGGGATGCGCCAAAATCACGCAGTCCTTTTTTCTTGATCTGCATGACCGCCCACTTGCTGGGATCCCCCTGCCGGTAGATGTCATACAGGTTATCGAACTTGCGCCAGTCAAAGAGACCGGTTTCTGTAATGGCCCCACCAAGCGCATTGCCATGACCGCCGATGTATTTGGTGAGTGAGTTCACGATGAGACTGGCGCCGACGGTACGCGGCTGGAACAACCACGGCGAAGTCATGGTGTTGTCGACGACATAAACCAGACCCAGTTCCTGAGCCAGCGCGCCGATTTCCTTGAGCGCCGAAACCTGGGTAACAGGATTGGCTACCGTCTCGACAAATACGAGTCGAGTCTCGGGTTGGATTGCTTGACGCACTGCATCGACATCCGTCGCGTCGACAAACGTGACATCGATCCCCTGCGCCGCAAAGCTCATGAACAGGCTGTTGGTATTGCCAAACAGATAGGCGCTCGAGACGAAGTGATCCCCTTTGCGCAACAGCGCAAAGAGCAGCGTACCGATGGCTGCCATGCCCGTACTGAAGCACACCGTTGCCACGCCATCTTCCATGCGTGTGATCTTCGTCTGCAGTGCTTCAACCGTCGGGTTGACCTGCCGACCATAAGTAAAGCCAGCCTTTTTTCCCTGGAATACCGCCGCCAGATCACGTGCATCGTCATACCCGTAGGCGACGGTTGCATGGATCGGCTTCTGCAGACTGCCGTGCTCGATAGGATCGAGGCGGTCGCTAT
>JAYSTS010000382.1:0-3910 GCA_043719475.1 Gammaproteobacteria bacterium
ATTCGGATCGACGGAGGAGTTTTAATGTTGGCCGGAGGTTGCTGCGAAGTTGGGGGTGAGAAGATTCTCAACTGAAGGCCAACCGATCGGGATTTCGGATAAAAGCGGGAAGGTTGAGTACGACTATCTGACATGCGGCCGTCACCTCACCCCGACTACTCGCCGAAGCTGTCCGTTTGTCGTTCCCAATTCTGCGCCTGAGCGAAGTCGGAATAGCCTCTTCTGATCGGTAGGTGCGCTGCGCGTTCGACGTCGTCACTCGCGATTCACGCAACCCACCTCATCACGCTTGTGGATAAAACGTCCTGAAGTTGCCGGAAAAGAACTTCTCCTGATCGGTCGCCGACAACGACGCCACCGCCTTGGAAAAACGTCCTATCGGGTCCCGGCCTCCTTCGGCATGGGGATAGTCACTCGAAAACAGGTACAGATCCGCGCTCGATTCGCTGACAAGCTGCGCCACGTTCTCAAACGGGTAAGGCGTAAACCGCATCTGCTCGTTGATCTGCTCCGATGGTTTGCGGGTCATCTTTGCAAGTTGCGGTTCAGAGCGCGCCCAGATGTCAACGGCATGATCGAGTCTGCGGATCATGTCCGGCACCCAGCCGGCACCGATTTCAATCACGCCGCCACGCAAGGCACGATGGGCCTCGAATACGCCATCGAGCACCATCGCCGAAATAAATCGCTGGCTGGCGAAATGAATCACCGTGAGATCCTTGCTGCCAATCACTTCGGCCCCGCCACGTGCCGAGACCGTATCCGGCTTGCCGTCATTCATCCATTCATCACCAATCGCGAGCGGCGCGCTGCCCACATGCAGAATGAAGGGCAAGCCGGCTTCGGCGAGCGTCGCCCATATGCGATCAAGATCAGGATGGCCCGGTGATCGCCCACCCGGCGCATCGGCGGCGATCCACACGGCGCCGAGGCCCAGTCGTTTGACCCGTTCGATTTCAGTGAGCGCGCGAACAGGATCCTGAAGGGGCACCATGGCCACGCCAATCAGACGGGAATCTGCCTGGCAGAAATCGGCCATCGCCCGGTTCTGAGCAGCCGCAGCGCCATAGGCGACATCATCATCCACCGCCGCAAATATCAGCCGTGCACAGAATGAAGAGAACACCACCTGCCGACGGAACCCCAGCAAGTCGAGAGCGAGACCCCGCTCCCGGCCACTGAACGCACCCAGCGCATCGTGCCACTTTGGCCCGCGGGTGAGCTGATCCCCCAGAGCAACAAGCTGCTGCACACGTTCCGGTGGATGCCCCTGCATGCCGACGTAGCTGTCCGGATCAAACTGTCCGGTAAGTGCCGCCTTCAGATCGGGCAAACGGTGACGAATGGCGGGGTCAGCCCATGCCGAGAGGTAGTCCGGCAGTTCCATCAGATGGCTGTCGGCATCAAAGATCAGACGGTCGCCCGCGTAGGTCATCGTCGCGCTCCCCGGTTTCAGGCGTTGCTCGCTTGTGGCCAGATGATACGCCGGCAAAGGCGTAGCGGGCTTCGATTCTGCAGAGCGTAGTCCACCGCCCTCAAACGACGGTTACCGCGCGGGCAGAGTCCGTTGTCGTTAGACCGGCATGAGTCCAGCCCACCCGGAGCAGCACCCGTCATGACCATCCACATCCGGCCATTGACTCCTCACCTCGGCGCCGACGTGACCGGTGTTGACCTGAACCAACTGCAATTGGCTGACCTGCAAACCATCCGGGAATCATTTGCCCTGCATGGCGTATGGGCTTTCCGCAGCCAGAACCTCGATCAGGAAGCCCACAAGACGTTTGGTGCCTTGTTTGGCGATCTCCACGTGCATCCCTCACATCGGCTGCGGCCCAGTAAAGCCGATCCTTCGATCTTCACGATCCGCACAACACCTTCCAGCACGGTCACCAATGGCGAGAGCTGGCATACCGATCTGTCGTGTGAGCCAGTTCCGCCTATGGGATCCATGTTGTACGTACGGGAACTTCCTGGCGAGAGCGGTGGCGATACGCTGTTCGCCAACATGGGCCTCGCATTCGAGATGTTGTCGGCACCACTGCAGGCGTTCCTGCGCACGTTGACCGCCGTACACGACGGACGCAAGGACCTCGCCAGATACAACGTTCAGCTCAGGGAGGACCAGGATTATCCTCGTGCCGAGCACCCAGTCGTGATCCGTCATCCGGTCACCGGCCGGGAAATCCTGTTCGTCAATCGCGCCTTCACAGAGCACATTCCGACCTTGCGCCGCGCCGAGAGCGATGCCCTGCTGGAAATGTTGTGGCGGCACGCTGAGAACAATCTGCGTCTGCATTGTCGTGTGCGCTGGGAACCCGGCACGCTCGTGTTCTGGGACAACTACGCCACCTGGCACCACGCGGTATGGGATTATTTTCCGAATTCTCGATTGGCCGAGCGGGTGACCATTGCCGGAACGGCTCCGCCGAATGCCGCGATAGCAGAATGATCCCGGACGTTTCTGGTTTATGTTTTATGTTTTATGTTTTATGTTTTCCACCTGATTTTCACGGCGGCCTGAGGGCCTGGACCAGATGACCTGAAAGCTGGATCACCGCGTAATCGGCATGACGCCCATTTCTCGAGCAGTCTGGATGTCGATGAACTGGTGTTCGATGTCGGCTTCATCTGCAAAGGCATCACCGGCCTCATCATATTCAGACTGACCTTGATCCATCGCTGCGGCAAAACTCGCCAGGCTCTTCTGCTGGTCAACCGCGACGTTGAGCCCAGCTCTCAGCTGGCGCAGACGTTGGCCCTGACCATCGTGAACGTCTCCCAGCATGGTGGTTTCCAGAAAAGCGTAGTTCTCGCCTTCGGCATCCAGTTGAAACGCCAGGAACATGTGCCCGGGGATGAGGACGAGCGCTGGAGCGATATCGATCTTGCGCAGGATCGAGGCCAGCAGCACGCTGCCATCGACACAATTGGCCTGGGTCATCGAGAGTGATTCATCGAGGAACCGGACGTGCTGGCTGTGAACGTTGGGGTGTTCGTTTGACGTGCGCGTGATGGAGGAGTAACGGATGCCACGTTCCTGCAGTACATGCCAGATTGCGTAGACCTGTTGCAGGACGTTCTCCTGATCCTCGGCCTGGTAGCCGGCGAAGGCATCGACGATGCCCGTCGCCAGTGCTTCCTTGAGGATCGCATCCACCATCGGGTGGTCCTCGTTCACGTAAGCGGCAAACATCCAGTTGAGGTCAACGTCGTCTTCATCCGATTCTTCATCGAGGAAGTACAACGCGTCATTAACCGAACGCAAACGGATGCGACGGGTCTGAATTTCAACCGGCCCGCCATTGAGCTTGAGTTCAAACACCGCATTACCCGGCTTCGGCTGGCTGAGCTTTGCGAGCGCATCAAAATCCCAGGCGATGAGCGGATTCAGCTGCCAGGGTCCGGCGGCTGTAGGGATAGTGCCGGACAGTTGACTAGGTGAGGCATAACCCGGGATCTTCACCAGCAGCTCAAAACGCGTCCCGGGTTTTACATCATCATCATCAACAACGACACCGATCAATCCATCCTGTTGGCCGACGATGGCGGGGTCGGCGTCTTCGGGGTCGGCCTCGAGGTTTGCAAGCGAAATCTCGAGGGCCGGGAAGATCTGGTTGTAAGGCTCGATGGAAGGTTCCCACTCAACTGCTTGCAGCCCGGAACTGACGCCAAAGGTGCAAACAAGACAACCCACCCACCGCACAGGTACACGCTTGATCATGATTTCGAACATCCGGCTTTCGATCGTTGGTGGTACAGAGTATCTATCGCGGCGGGTATGAGGCAATTGCACTAGGCCATCCACCTTGCCATCAACTAAGGCATCCACCACGATATGAACGCTGCATTTCGGGCATTCAGGCCTCGATCGACCTCGCATACTCTTCCCACCCGGTTACGCCCATCT
>JAYSTS010000383.1:0-3893 GCA_043719475.1 Gammaproteobacteria bacterium
GGCGCGGATTCCTGAATCACCTTGCTGCGGTTGTAGATGCGACCCATGAAGCCGCTCCAGAAGCGAGGCGCGAGTGATCCGATCTCACCGTTAACCACCATCTCACGCAGACGATCGATGGGAAACTGGCAGTTGATGTCCTGCTCTGCGTCGGTGTGATCGTAGTACGCATCGTGGATCTGAAAATCGCTGGCCTGCGTTTCCAGCGGAATGGCATCAAGCCGATGGTCGTTGCGGGCCATGGGATCAAAGCCTGGTTTGCTGCATATCGAAATCCCGCCTGAGGTCAGCAGCGTTACCCGACATGCGTTGATCGGCTTGTTCAGCCGATGCAGGGGCGCGTCATCATTGATCGTCCATTGATAGGGTGGATGACCCATCGAGCCGTAGTGTTTCGCGAGTCCATCGACGTAGCTGACCGGCGGTCGCGATGATGTTGTGGGAGCAGGCATGTTGGTCTCCTTGTCAGGTTGTAGGGATCGCGTGAAGCACCTTGTTCACTTCGAACCAGCCTTGAATTCACTGAGAACGCCGCGCGCGAAGAGGCTGTCGATGCGGTCTTGATCCAGACCAAGTTCGGCGAACACTTCCCGGGTATGCTGGCCGGCATCGGGTGCAGGACCGCGAACTTCGATATCAGCGCCACGGATGTGAAAGGGCGCTGAGACAATTTCCATCGCTCCGGCCCGTTCGTGTACAACCACGCTGAACGCGCCTGCTTCGCGCAGTGCGGCATCATCAGCCACTTCGGGCAGGGTCAGCGCCGGTTCCCAGATGAGCCCGGCGGTGTCCAGTGTGGCGCGCCACCACTCGAGATCATGGCTGGCAAATGCCACCTGGATTTCCGGCACCAATGTCGGTCCAAACTCGGCGAGTCCTGGCAGGGTCTGGAATCGCTGGTCGGTGATCCACTCTGGCCGACCCATCATGTTGCAGAACTTCGGCCAGTACGGCATCGCCGACGGCATGACCAGAAGAACCAGCCGGTCATCACGGGTTCGATAGTAGTTCCAGATCGGATTGGGCGGCAGGGTATGGCTGGTTTTTTCGGGTTGAACCCGCGTGTTGAGCGCAGTGGACACATCACTGGCCAGCGACCAGATCCCCGTGCGTTGCAACGTCACTTCGACAAACTGACCTTTGCCCGTCTGGTCGCGAATGCGTAGCGCCGCGAGCAATGCGGCCAGAAAGTTCAGCGCCGTGGTGCGATCGCCGTATCCACCGCGAGAGATCAACGATGGTCCATCGCGGTCGCCGAAAATGGACATCGCTCCGGTTCGCGCCCAGAACGCGGTCTGATCAAATGCCTGACGATGACTGTCGGGGCCTGAGGTGCCAAAACCGGACAGGACGCCATAGATACACGACGGTGTTATGGCATGGATGTGCTCATCGGTCAGTCGGTATCGCTCAAGGCGGTCCTGGGTGAGGTTGGTGATGAAAAAGTCCACGTCCTTCGCCAGTGTCTGGACGAGGTCAACACCCTCGTTTGTTTCCAGATTGACGCAGACTCCGCGTTTGCCACGATTGTCGAACTGATGGGCGGGAAAAACCTCATCTTCTCCCAGCATGGCCTGATACATCCGCCGATACGCATCTCCTCCCGGCGGTTCCACCTTGATGACCGTTGCGCCCATGTCGGACATCAATGCAGCGCAGCTGGGCGCGGCCAGCCAGCTGGCAACTTCAAGTACGCGAATTCCTGCGAGTGGAGCAGTCATGAAATCACTCTTCCCCTTTTGGTATCCCGGATAGATGCCGTGAATATCTTAACCCGGTAGTGGGGAATCCTTTTGTCGTAGGACTGAGAAATTGAAGTTGCGGGCACTCAAGGGCAAGCAGCTGACAGGTCGCGTAGTCAGGCAACCAGCCGCTTCACCGACTTTGAGGGGCGTGACCCTGACAGTTCGTAGTTCGCCTGCAAGTTCATCCAGAACTCGGGTGACGTACCAAAGGCCTGTGACAACAGCCAGGCCGTGTCCGGTGTGATGCCTCGCTTCCCACGCACCAGTTCGTTGATTCGCTGGATCGAGACGCCCAGGTGTTCCGCAAGTCCCTTCTGTGTCTGACTTAGCGGTTCGAGGAACTCGCGGAGCAGGATCTCTCCGGGATGAGTCGTCGTTCGGTTATCTGGAAGCATGGTATTCACCCAGTGATAGTCGATGTTCTGGACGTCAAATGCACTATGGACCATGTCCAGCTTTCACAATGTCTGCCGGAAGTCGACGAGCGTGATTCGGCGTTCAGTCGTGACAGATTTTTCGTCGATCTTCGGCTCGACGTCTCTGATCGTTTGTACAAGAATGCAGCCTACAAGGTTAGGTAAGCATATGGCTGAATTCAATTTGTGGGTCGCGGTCCCAGCTAGCCTCAGTCGATTTCTCGAAGCACTGGAGTCGTCGAGAGAACGCAATCCCAGTGAGTGGGATGACGTTGTTACGCTCCTCACACAGACCATCGAAGGAAAAGTAGCAAAGAGCCTGTTCAAACCGGGAAAAATCGGCGATGTCACGTATGAGCTGCTGAGTCTCTATCCTGAAGGGCTCTCCGAAGAACAAGTGTCGAGTATTCTCATGCGCAATGCCGACATTCTCCCCATAGGTGGATGGAACTGGCAAGCGGGAGAGCAATTACACAGATTTCCTCTCCGTGATTTTGCGTACGTTTTCATGCCGGATGTGATTGAACACAGTGCCGAAGGTGCCGAAGGTGGCGAAGGTGGCGAAGTCAGCACGGTGGCGCCGAGTGACAACTCAGGTCTCACTCAAGTAAATCTCGTGTGGGGTCAAGCTGAACGACAATTCGATAATCCCCCCTCCGTACGAGGTTGGCCGCCAGGGAGTGCCGATCCCAAACAGCGCCAACGATTTCACCCAGAATGGATACCCCGTGACAACGAAAACGCTGGTGTGTTCGATGAGTTGAAGAGCACCTTGGATACTCTCTATTCATGGATCAGCGAAGGAAATGCGCACCCCTCGGAAACAGACAAAATTCTGGCGGCTCTATGTGCGTTGAGCGCCATGATTGAACACAACGGTATCTGGAACTATGCGGGGATATATGCGGCAGAGGTGATTGAAGAAGCGTTGGAAGACGCAGCGACCGATCTGCTAAAGCAATATTTCAAAAAATTTCTGACAACAATCACTCTATTTGTAGGTAGCGTAATTGGTAAGTCTGTCGTGGACGACATCTGAACAGAGCTTCAGTAAGACCACTCCTTCTCGATGCGGAGGGTTACAGCACTTGGTCCGATCGACAAGCTCTGTCGACAAGGTAGTTACAACTGCGCGTGCCCTCGTTCTGCTCACGACAATTCACACCTTCTTCAAGGAGCTGTTTCATGATCATACGAGCCCGCTTCAATTCAGCTTCGCTTGCGTTCCCCGTAATTTTGGCCATTAGCAATTTCACATGGGTTACAAACGGCAACGCAGAAGAGGTTGCTCCACAACCGGCCTCTATAACCAGTGCTTTGCAACAAAAGACAGGCAAACAGGCAAAGATCAAGTTGGTGTCTGGTCAGGACATTGAAGGCAAGGTTCAGAACGTAGGGACCGAAGTTGTTGTCATCGCGGAACTCACCGGCATGGAATTCTTCAGCGCGACGGTCCGTATCGATCAGATCGCTGCAGTCATTTCGAGGACAGAGACTCCATAGGCATTCTCGAAACAAATCGTTGGTGTGACTAATAGGCGTCCGCAAGGACACACCTTGGGTTTGCGATCAAAGGTGCAGACAGACAGACGTCATGTCGCGCCGCGCTGGAATGAATCGACTTGCTCATGGCGCACGCGACCTACGGCACCCGCTGCGGACCAGTCAACAAACTGCCTCATCCACAGTGACGCAGACAATTTCCCCCAGTGGTATGAGGCCACCCCGGTTT
>JAYSTS010000384.1:0-30317 GCA_043719475.1 Gammaproteobacteria bacterium
CTGCCGCAGCCAATGGCGCAGAACGAAGTGATGTCCAACTCGGTTTCATGACGCTTGCCGATAGCGATAACACACTGCAGCCATTTCGTGTGTTGACCATGTCCATCAACAGCTTTGGCAGCCACGTGGGCTCGCTGGTTATTGCACAGTTGGTGAGTACGACCTTCAGTCCGGGGAACAATGCAGCCTCGAACCCGGTGCGTTCGGCACTGGTGATCAACAACCAGTTGATCAGTGATGAAATCGATCCGGCCACGGCCCAGGCGCTGCAGTCGAAACTGGACCTTCCCGACCGCGACACAGCCCGAGTGGTCGCAGTGGGAGAGTCGACTGCGCTCTATCGGAAATACGTGCTCAATGAAGGCTCGGTATTCCCACCCGCGTTCCTGTTGTCATCCATTTCCATGGCCTCGTTTGATGCAGACCAGCGGGCATTGGCCTGGCGAATTGCGTTGACAGGTGGTGTGGCTTCGCTGCTGGCCGGTGTGCTTTCGCTGTTCCTGTCCCGCTTGCTGGCCGAACCCGTGGCTCGCCTTGTCACGGCGACGCGAGCGATTCGCGCCGGTGATTTTGCGTTGCGGTTGCCACCTTCCTCAACACGCGAGATGAATACCCTCGCCGAATCTTTCAATGACATGGCGGCTGGCCTTGCGCTGAAAGAACGATATCACTCGGTACTGCAACAGGTGACAGACCCCCAGGTGGCCGAAGGACTGATCTCCGGCGAAGTTAAGCTGGGCGGTGAACTGCGTGATGTCACCGTCATGTTCTGCGACATTCGGGGGTATACGGCGCTGAGCGTAGGTCGCAATCCCGAAGAGATCATCGAGCTGCTCAATCATCATATGGGCGCCATGACGCGTGTGGTGCAGGCACATCGAGGGGTTATCAACCAGTTTGCCGGCGACGCCATCATGGCCCTGTTCGGCGCACCGAAGTCCTATGGTGATGATGCGCAGCGCGCGGTGCGTTGTGCACTCGCCATGCTCGAAGAACGTGATCGTATCAACGTCGAAGTCGCGGAACCCATTCGCGTTGGCATCGGGCTTGCTTCGGGTGTGATGGTGGCCGGATGCATCGGCGCCGAGAATCGCAATGACTACACCGTCGTGGGCGAGCGGGTGAATCTGGCCGCCCGACTGTGCAGCACGGCGAAGGCGGGAGAGGTGCTGGTGGATGATGCCACCCGTGACCGCATGGGACCTTCGTTTCCATCGGAGCCGATGACGCCACTGACACTCAAGGGTTTTGCCGAGGCGATGCCGGCGTTTCGCGTGCAGCGTGGGGTTGTGTGAAGAGAACACCAACATGGCACTCAATCCTTCGGTGGTATGCCGTGTCGAGTGTATTATTGCTGTGGATAACCGCGCTGCCTGTGGCAATCGCCGATGGATGGCGAGATGCACTTCTCCTGCCCCGTTCGATTCAGGCCGACGATGGTGATCCGTGGGCACAGTTGTCAGTGCTGGCCGATCTGACGGCCTATGCCGCTGACAAGCCACCACCCGGCCTCCTGTTCGATGCGGACGGTTCGTTCGTTCAGCCACGCATCGGCCTCCTGCTGGATGCGGGTGTTGGTCCGCGACTGACCGGACATCTGCAACTGCAGATCGATCGCGGATTTGATCCCGGCTACAAACGCCAGGGCGACGTCCGCTTCGACGAATACTATGTACAGGCGAGTGTGATCGACGCGGCTCGACTGCAGCTTCGTGTGGGCAAGTTTGCGACGGCCTTTGGTGGCTGGGTGAATCGACATCGTTCGAGCGACAATCCACTGATCTCAGCGCCCGCGCCCTACGAAGACATGAATACGATCACCGACCAGGCAGTGCCGGGCTCCGTGGGTGGGTTTGTCAATCGGCGCAACATCCCGGAGATCAAACATGCCTGGATACCCGTGGTCTGGGGGCCATCGTATGCAACCGGCGCTTCGGTGAGTGGGGGTTTAAGCGATTTCGACATGGTAGTCGAGGTGAAAAATGCGTCCATCTCCTCGCGACCCGAAACCTGGGATGCACTGGAGGAGGGCTTCACCACAAATCCAACGTTTACCGGTCGCGTCGCGTGGCACCCGATGCCGGAGTGGACACTCGGCCTGTCGCACAGCCGTGGTCCGTTCCTGCAGGACACCACACGTCGGCTGGTGCCGGCTGACAAAAACGTGAACGACTTTGAGCAGACGACAACAGCCCTGGACCTCACCTTCGAGCGCCGCCAACTGCAACTCTGGGCAGAAATCATGCACAGCACCTTTGAAGTGCCGCGCGTGGGAGACGCGGGTCTGCTGACCGCATTTGTCGAGGTGCGCTACAAGTTTGCGCCACGCTGGTGGCTGGCCGGACGCTGGAATCGCTCGATCTTTGACGAGGTCAAAAACTCCGTCCGCAGCTGGGATCGCCACCTGACACGAATCGATGTCGGGGTAGGGTTCCGGCACGATGCCAACCTGTTCTTCAAGCTGGAGTACAACCGTGGCCAACAATCAGGTGGCAATATCAACGGACGCGATCAGGTGGCTGTGCAGGCGGTGCTTTCGTTCTGAAACCGTAGGCGCACGTTGATGAATGCCTCGATCCAGCCATTTCAGACGTTGCCGATTGTGGATGCATCATCCGAGACCGCCCCCGATGGGTCAAACGTTCGGCCACTGCTGCGTTTCCCGGCAGGCAGTATGGCGCGTTTCGAATTCTCCCCGGGACAGGTATCTCACGCCGTACGACATCCCGCGCTGGATGAGCTTTGGTATGTGATCGATGGCTCCGGTGAGATGTGGCGGCAACAGGATGACGCGGCGTCGATAGAATCATTGGGACCAGGCACATGCGCAAGCATTCCGCGGAACACCGCGTTCCAGTGTCGCGCTGGTGAGGCGGGGATGACAGTTGTTGCCGTGACGCTGCCAGCCTGGTCGGGTGACGAGGATGCGAACGAGGTGCTCGGGCACTGGGCGACCCATCGACGTTAGCTTCAATTAGACAATAATTATGCAACCGAAAATGCTGCGCAGGGGTATTTAAGAGCGTCGGAACGATTGACTGGAGAGAAGGTCAGGATTGCAGCGGAATTCAATCCGTAAGTTCACAGCCAATGAAGTTGGCAGATTCAGCAATGAGACGTCGAGTAAAAACGTCCTGTGGGAGCGATCTCTTGTGGGAGCGATCTCCTGATCGCGATCTTCGATGACACCGACAATCGCGGTCGGGAGGCCTCTCCCCCAGGAGGCCGCACCACCAAGAGACTGCTGAAATCGTCAGACTGCGTTAGTTGTGCGTCGGAAGCTTTAACGATTACTGTCGAATCAAGGTTAGTTGTTGGCTTGTGTAAAGGTTCTGCGCATACTCCTGCCGAGAGCCCTGAACCTGAAATTGGGAGAAACTTATGGTGTTGACAATACTTGCTGTAATGGTGGCCTTGTTGCAATTCATCTATTTTGGCATCGAGGTTGGCCGTGCACGTGGCCGTTATGGGATTCAGGCGCCAGCGATTTCTGGCCATCCGGAATTTGAGCGCTACTTTCGGGTCCATATGAACACGCTTGAACAGCTTGCTGTGCTGTTGCCGTCGTCGACCGCCTTTGCCTATCTGGTGAGCGATCTGTGGGCGGCGGTGGCGGTCGCGGTGTACATCGTTGGCCGGTTCATCTATTTCAGAAGCTACGTGTCGGATCCGTCCAAGCGAAGCCTCGGTTTCATGCTGTCCGCACTACCTGCGTGGTTGATGGTGCTTGGCACCATCATCGCCGCAGTGATGGCATTGCTCTAGAACCACCGAGCACACCTTCACGATCCATCAGACCCGCATGGCCGAGCCACTTGCCGGCATCCGTGTGATCGAGATGTCTCTGGCCATCCAGGGTCCGGCTGCGGGTGTCTATCTCGTTGACATGGGTGCAGACGTGATCAAGGTCGAACCCCCGCTGGGCGATCCAAATCGTCAGGGTCGGGGCGTCGACAATGACCTCCCCATGGGAACGTTGAGTGCACAGTTCGTGGCGTGCAACCGTGGCAAACGTTCGGTGTGCATGGACCTCACCACAGAACTTGCGCGGCAAGCGCTGCACGCGTTGCTGGCAACGGCTGATGTATTCCTCACCAACTACCGACAGTCGGCGCTGGACAAGCTCGGCCTCGACGAAAAAACCCTGAAAGCGTTTTACCCTGATCTGATCTACGCATCGGTCAGCGGCTTTGGACCTGTAGGCCCCGATGCCGACAAGGCCATGCTCGACGGTGCTGCCGTCGCACGCGGTGGTCTTGCAGGCATGACAGGCTATGCCGATCGCACACCGGTGTTGCCTGCAGCGGCGATTGGCGATCATGCCGGTGCGATGCAACTGGCGCTTGGTGTGATGACAGCGTTACTGGTGCGCGAACGACAGGGCATCGCACAGCGTGTGCAGACCAGCGCGCTCGGCGCGCAGCTCTGGTTACAACAATGGGAGATCACGCATGCGAGCATGACCGGTGCCAGGCTGAATCGCGCCGGTCCGCATCATCCGAACATTCATGGGCCCTACGGCATCTACCAGACCGCTGACGGCGGCGCGATCATGATCGCCCAAACGATGCAGGAAGAAGCCTGGGATGCTTTCTGTATTTTCGCCGATGTTGCTGAGCTATCGGTTGATCCACGCTGGATGACTCCGGGCAAACGACTTGGCCAAGGGGCAACCCACGAAGATTCCGCTGAAGTACGTGCTTCGCTGCGGGAGGCCTTCAGCAGGAAGACGACAGCAGAATGGGAAGACTTCCTTCGCAGACAACCAGAGATCATCTGGGATCGTGTCCGCCAATGGCATGAAGTGCTCGATGATGAACAGAGCATCGCCAACGGCTATGTCGCAACGGTTGATGTGCCGAACTTCCGGCCAACCCGCATCGTCGGCAATCTTGTGACCCTGGGCAGTACGCCTGGCAGCGTGAAGGGCGGCCCTCCGGAACTGGGGGAGGGCAACGATGACATTCTGGCGATGGTCGGTTTCAGCGCCGAGGACAGGCAGGCGATCAAGACCCGTGCCCAGTCGGAACGGGAGAGAATCATGGCGGCGTTGATTCGATGATCCCGATGCCACAGTCTGGAATAAACTCTCGTCAGACGACCTGAGGTGTTCAAACAATCCTCACGTCGACCGGATCAACTGGAACCACCACCATGGCACTCGAAGCTGGCCTGATGTGCGTGATCAAGAATAAGTTCACGACAAAAAAGGAAGCGCTCGCGGTCCTCAGCCCGATCACTCGGGCCGACAATTGAACCCATTCACCGCTGCAGCCGATCCACGGGATAGGGATGTGATGCGTCATTTTGCGACACTCGGATAAAGTTGCGGGTTTGCGATGATCTTTTCGTTAAGATCGATGTCAAGTTCGGGCCAAAAACAGTGTCCAGGTTGGGGTTCTTCAACGTTCAAGACGCTGCTAATTGGCGCATTTGCGAACCATGGACATTCTTCGAAGCACAGGAATACCTCTCCTGATCGACGCAGCAACCAGAGGCCGTGCAGTGAGACGTTTGTGACCTCAACCGCCGAAGTGGCCTCGCGGGCGCTAATTTGTTAGCCGCTGATAATTTCATTCAGGCCTTCAATCACATGAGCGAGTTCTTCGGGCTCAACGGAGCCAATTTTCTTTCCGATTCGTTCCGTAGATAACGTGCGAATCTGGCTGATCTTGACCCAAGATCGTTTTGGTAACCTGGATTGCAAGATTTCGTGAGTCAGCGGATACGCGGCCCGTTGTTCTTGGCTTGTAACTGCCATTGCGATCACGGTTCCGGAACGCTCATTAAATATGTCCTGGCTCAGAATAAGAACCGGACGCTCCCCCGGCTGCTCTCGACCAACGCTTGGGTTGAGATTTGCTCACCGGATGTCGCCCCTCAGTATTTTGGCCATGCCGCCAACTCTTCGGTCCATCCTTCGTCTGCCATTGCTCTTTCGAATTCCGGATCGAGCTTTGCGCATTCCTCTGCCAAACGACTGCGTTCCAGGCGTTCAAGCTTCTCCTGAACCGCATCCTGGATGGCTCGACTTCGATTGCTAAATATCTTCCGCCTGACCAACGCATCGACCTTGGCGAGAATGCCCTCTTCGATAGTGATCGCGACTTTGGTCTGACTCATATCGGCAATCCTCAAGGGTATGACGATTTACCATACCCTCCGTGTCGCGCGAAAATAACCCGGGTCGTTCAATGCATGACATGGATTTTCCCGTCGAGCGGATTCCGCTCGGCAATGGAAGTACCAGCACCCCAAAGGAGGGGAATATCGAAGTTCCCGAGGACACACCTCTTGGACTCGTTTGGTCGCGGCCGTCCTGGCGCACTTGATACGATTGCAGTTTCTTTCGCCGAACATCGCCAAGGACGCACAGCATCTCACTGCGGTCGTTCTGGCACGTATGCCGCAGAAGACCGACGGCAAACGTGTATACGTTCTGGGCCGCAGCTTAGGCAGCACGATGGCGCCGCGCATTGCGTAAGGCGATCCTGTAATTGCGGGAATCATCATTCTGACCGGCGCGGCATGCAGCCAGGAACAGTCCATGATCGACCCGATGCGCTATCTCGCCCAGTTTAATGGCCAGTTCGATGCTGACGAGCGCAGGATTCTCGAGGATCTAGAGCTGTTTGAGCAGCGTGTGAAGGCAATCAAGGCAGGAGCCATCCGAGTGAGTACTCGAATCATGGGCAGATGATGGGCGCTGTGATAGTGAACATAACTGAGTGGTTGAATAGACAAGCTTTACGGTGGACGAAATCCGCAAGGTGCTTTAACCCCTTGCTCAAAAAATGAACGAAAACTCTAAACCAGCAGAGGATCCTTAGAGCGATGGCGTCAGACCGAGGGTTGATACAAAAATGCTTCGACAGAAAAAACGCTCATGCCGCCCTCCGGGTCACCATGGCAACCGGCCGTCACCTGTTGAATCTGGTCGTCGTATTTTTCGTCACTGCGTCACTTGCCTGCAGCAGCGGCCAGAGCGCCCAGACACAACTTCAAATCCGGATTCTGAATCTCACGAAATCTGCGATGGACAATCTTTGGCTTGGTGCCGGCCCACGCGGTGGAGCGACGCAGGACACTGAGTTCGGTCCCATCGGTATCGGTGAGACCAGCGACTATGCCTCTCTTGAGCCGGTGCGGGACAACTATCGCAAGTTGAACTTCGTGATCGACGGGGTGCGTTACAACGCTATGGTTGAGTTACCCGATCAGGATCTCGTCAGTGGGTCGTATACCTTTGTCTGCACCATCGATGGCGAAGATGCAGCCGTTTCGGTTGTGGCTGAGAATGCCCAATAGCAGGCGGATAGCACCTCGCTTCTATTCTCGAGAAGTCACCGATCTGATGCCAGGCCTCAGACCTTATCCGCCTGAAGCTCTCAGGTCTTTGACATGGACTAGTACCTTCGCTCGTGACAGGAGGGTTCACGCAGCATGGGTGTGTTTCGGGCCGATGCAGTGACCTGGAACTGTTCACCTGTCGCGCCGCTTCCCGTTTATGCTGCACCAAATTCCACTTTCAATCAGACCAGAATCCATGACCTCGAAACACCTCGTCGATCCCGAACTGTTGCCGCTGATCGAGCAAATGCCGGCCTTTCAATTCACGCTCGAGACGTTGCCTGTGGTACGAGCGGGCATGCAGGCGGCGCGACAACCGGTTGTGCTTTCGCCGTCTGTCTCGGTCACCGAGCGATTCATTCCAGGGCCTGCGGGAGCGCCGGAGATACGCGTCCTCATCACACAACCGAAGTCTGGCGGCTCCGGGCGCCCAGGCATCCTGCATACCCACGGTGGCGGCTACATCATGGGCACAGCAGAGATGACGCTTGCGACTGACGCGGCTTATGCCGAAGCGTTGGGTGCTGTGGCGGTATCGATCGACTATCGACTCGCGCCGGAAACGCCGCACCCGGGGCCGGTGGAAGATTGTTACGCCGGGCTTGTCTGGATGCATGTGAACGCGGCGGAACTTGGTGTTGATCCAACTCGCATCGCTGTGACTGGCGAGAGCGCGGGCGGCGGGCTCGCGGCAGCGACGGTCTTGCTCGCACGTGACCGCGCGAAGTATGCAGTCGGGTTCCAGCATCTGGTATTTCCGATGCTCGACGATCGCACCGTGACACATAACGATCCTTCGCCACACCTCGGCGAATTCGTGTGGAACCGTGAGGCGAACCGATTCGGATGGGCGGCGCTGCTCGGTCATGCGCCAGGTATCGATGGGGTCTCGCCGTATGCTGCACCGGCGCGCGCGACTGAACTCACCGGATTGCCACCAACTTTCATTGCAACCGGCGCTCTGGATCTCTTTCTCGAAGAGAACCTCGACTATTCACGGCGTCTGATCCGCGCAGGTGTGCCAACTGAACTGCACGTTTATCCCGGCGCGCCACATGGCTTCATGATGGTTGCCTCAGCTCAAGTGTCGAAGCAGTTTGCGCGCGATTCGATGATGGCCATGCGGCTTGGGCTTGGTGTGTCCTGACGGCGCCATCTCGGGCAAATGCCACTCAGACTGCCAAAGTTGGATCACGGGGGCAGGGTCGTTTGACAACTTCGCGGTGACAGAACACTCAGGTGCTTTTCACTTTGATGACTACATTGCCTTGCTTATGGCCAGATTCGACATACGCATGGGCTTCTGCAATGTTCTCCAGCGGATATTGCCTATCAACAATCGCGCGAATGCAATCGTCTAGCAAAAGGTTGTTGAGCAGTTCGAGCTCATTCATTTTGTTGACAGACATCCCGCAGATATACTTCTGCTTTCTGAATCTGTTCAAGACGCTACCAAAAATCAACTCCCTGAGGCTGCCTCGTGTACTTATGAATTTTCCATATTCATTCAGCAGATTTCTGCACTGTTCATACGAATACATGCCTACCGTATCGAAGACAACATCCCATCTTTTTTCCGAGGTCAGGAAATTCTCCTTGGTATAGTCGATAACCGCATCAGCTCCCAGCTGTCTGACCAGTTTTTCGTTCTTCCCACTACAGACTGCGGTGATCAACAGATGACTGTTTTTTGCAATCTGTACAGCGTAGGTTCCGATACTTCCCGATGCTCCAATAATCAGGATTGAATTTGCCCCTGCCAATCTGGTTTTACCGGATAGGAAAAACAGCGCAGTCGTGGCTCCATCTGCCAGGCAGGCCGCATCCGAGTGAGTTACTCCTTCGGGAATCTTCGCTATCGACGATTTTTCAGACAAGCATGCGAATTCTGAATATGCACCGAGTTTGAACCCGGTGAAACCGTACACCGAATCCCCGTTCTGAAATCTTTTTACTTTCTTTCCGACTGAAACAACCGTTCCCGAGAACTCGGTGCCCAGAATTTTCCTCCGCGGACTGAACAGGCCAAGGAATAGACGGCTGACAAATGTTTCGGCTTTTCGCATGGTTACGTCCGCGGCCGTGACGGATGTGTAGAGGATTTCAACCAACACGCCGTCTTCCCTGATTTTTGGCGTGTTGACTTCTCGAATCTCGAGCACATCGGGCTTGCCATATTTTTCATAAACGACCGCCTTCATTTTTCCCCCTCTGCCCGAAGAGACCATCCAGCCAACAACATGACTATCCGGATGCCAAACCAGTTTGTTGCTGCACGAGCCAACCATCTGAACGAGGGGACGGTCCACGTCAGAGAATATTCGCATCGGTGTTGATCTGTCCAAGCCTGTTATTGTTTTCCATCACTGCCGATCAGCAGGAACAATGCTGGCTAATAACAGTACTGAAGTGGTGCGCGGCGATCGCCTGCCTCGCCAATCATCGCACTTGTCGGGTCAGGAAGGATGCGAGTTCTAACACCCCACGACGATGGGCGTGCGAAACGTCCTTTCAGCGACCCAATATCAGCGGTGCCAAATCCCCTGGTGCCATCAAAGACCCTCGAGACCTCGACACGAAAAGCCGCGCCACGAGCGCAGCCGTCGACTGTTGAGTCGTTGACCGCAGCAGCAATTAACGCCATTTCATCCAGATCGCGCACGTCGTTTCATGGATTGGCGTGCCTCTCACCCTGAACGTTGCGGTTGATCAACGCCGGATCAAAATTCACGCTCCCCCAGGACTCCCATCGAAGAGAATGAGATCTGAGTGCCGGGATGGGGATTCATGGCCATACCCATCTCCCAAGGCGCTGTCCGGTGAACGCGCCTGCTACATCCCGTTAACCCATCTGGGGGATGAGCGCAAGACCGCGTGGCACCACAATCTATCGATCAATGGGTAACTAAGGAGAGGATTCGATGCGAACGATATGGAAACGATGTTCAATCGCTGCTGCGTGTTTCCTGCTGACGCAGATCGCGTCGGTACTGGCGGATATCAATGTGGCCCATGTTCCAGTCGAAAAGGCCAGAAGCGGGGAGCGCATACCGCTCCAGGCCAGTGTCAGCGGCGACGACATTCGAGTCGCCCGAGCATATTTCCGGTCCGCGGTGAGCTCTCGATACTTCTTTGTCCCACTGCAGCCACAAAGCAGCGGCGGCTACCTCGGTGTGCTGCCTGCTCCTCGTCTGGGCAGCGACAACGTCAACTACTTTCTGCTGGCAGCGACCACGGCGGGGCAGATTTTCAAGACCGACTCGTATGAAATCGACGTGGAGGATGACGAGGATGCACTGGCGCGTTCCGAAATCAAGGAGCCCAAGGACATCGAGATCGACCTCGACAAGTTCGAGGAGGCCAAAGACCACGTCGACCGTCTGGGCAAGAAACCAGATCCAGCACAACAGGTTCCAGTCGGCAGTGAAACCGAACTCGACCAGACACCGCAAATCCCCGGATTTGCAGACTTCATCATCGCAGCCCAACAGGAGGCACTGCTGGCCGCTGCGATCCCGCTAGCTGCCGGTGCTGCTGTCGCCGCAGGTTCAGCTGGCGCGACAAAATCCACTGGCGGAACGGTAGGTGGGATGGGACGCACGGGCTGGCTGCTGGTGGGTGGCGCGGCTGTCGCTGGTGGCATTGCTGCGGCCAGCGGTGGTGGTGGTAGTGGTGGCAGCCAGTCACCGGGACCAACGGGTGTTCAGATCGGCGCCGACGCCCCGCCACCAAACGGGAACCAGCAGGCCCCACTGGGATTCGAACTGATACCGGTTGGCGGCGCCGCCGTTTCCCCTCTCCGGCTACGTTATAACGGCTCGGACCTCGGCACCTGGAATGGCACGGTTACGCAGAGCTTTCCACTCTCGGCAGTAGGTGGGCGTCTGGAACTGATCCTCACGCAGAACGTAACCGGTGGTTCGTTCATCTGTCACTTTCGGACCAGCGGCGGACAGGCTCCAACCGGTGCTTTCAATGGCAACGCGGGTGACTATTTCATCGCTTTGCCACGCTGACCCTGTCGACTTTAGACACAAGGCCCTGACTTCTGTCCGGGTCTTTGTGTTCCTTAGCAACGTCAGCCGAAACTCCAATCTCGATGTCAGCGATCCACCAATGCCTCGGCTGCACTCATGCGCGAAGCCCGGAGTGCGGGATAACAGGCACTGATCATCCCTGTGATCAAGGCAAAAACAACACCCACTGGCACTGACAGCATCGACAGATGCACTTGCCATTCGGCCATGACCTGCACCGTGACAGCCACCAACAATCCTGCTACCGCACCGGCTGCGGCGCCAATCGCGCAAATCCAGATGGCCTGCAAAACATAGAGTGTCAGGACCCTTCGGGCGCTGGCACCCACCGCCATACGAAGTCCGATCTCACGCGTTTGTTCAGCGACGGTTGCCAGCAGAGCGTTGGCGATGCCGATGCCTCCCACCAGCAACGCAAGCCCTGCAATGGCACTCATGATCAGCGTGAACAACTGCTGTGTTTCATCCACCTGCGCTGCCAGCGCCCGGGGGACCACCACCAGAAACTCCTGTTCACCAAAATGTGCACGTGTCAGTGCAGCGGTGATTGCAGTGACTGCATCGTGAAACTCCTGGTCGGTTACGACCTTCACAATCAGGCCGGATACCGGCGCACCCGAGTCTCTCCCCGCCCAGGACAAAAACGGCACAAAGATGCTTCGATCGAAGTCGATCGCACTCAGTCCGGTTCCTTCCGTCACCAGTGGTGCATGGGCTGCCAGGATCCCGGCAACGGTGCAGGCCTGCCCGTCGACCAGCATCGACTGACCCAGCTGCAGTCCGAGATCCCGGGCCAGTTCCGAACCCGCGATGCAACGGGTGCCCGCATCCGTGTTTGCAAGCCAGGGTGCTCCGTGCAGTACGTCCAGATCTTCCATTTCAAAAAAGTCCGGCGGTACCGCCAGACGTGTCACCTGCCTCTGGGTCAGCGCCGACTGCACCAGCACATCTGCCTGACGATGGAAATACGTGGCGAGGACCGCAACGCCACTTTCCCGATTCAGGGTATCGGCATCCCGCACCGTCAGACCACCGGAGCGGGTGAACCCGGTCGATGTCAACCGTTCCACGCGGATCTTGTCCAACCCCAGTGACTGTGCGCCGGCAAGTGCTTCCTCACGGGCGCCACCGGTGATGGACATCATGGCCACCAGTGCCAGCACACCGACACAGATACCAATGGCTGACAGTGCTGACCGGAATGGCCGCGAACAGACGTCCAGCCAGGCATCCTGCACATCGAGTGACCACTCACGCCAGCGCATCGGTCACCTTGTGCATTCGCACCTCCCGTTGTGCAAACGCCCTCGCGAAGGGGTCGTGTGTTGCCATCAGCACCACCTTGCCACTGGAGGCCTGATCCACCAGCAACGACAACAGCAGGTGAGAGTTCACATCATCCAGTGCTGCAGTCGGTTCGTCGGCGAAAATGATTGCCGGATCCAGTACCAGTGCCCTCGCGAAGGCCACCCGCTGCAGTTCGCCACCCGACAGCGTCGCCGGGAAACGATCGGCGAACGAGGTCAGGCCGACGTAGTCCAGCAGTTCATCAACCCGCTTCAATGCCGCGTCAACCGCGGCCAGTCTGGCGTAACGAATGGGTAGCGACAGGTTGTCCCGAACGCTGCGGCTGCGCAGTACGTGCGGAATCTGAAACATGAACCCGAACTCCGCGTTGCGGATGTGCGCCAGTGAGGAGTCGTTGGCTGCCCACAGATCCATCCCGTTGACCAGGACACGTCCTGATGTCGGGCGGTCAAGACCGGAGAGCAGGTTGAGAAGCGTGGACTTTCCGGATCCGGAAGGCCCCGTCACTGCCACAAACTCTCCACGTTTGACACTCAGACTGGTGGGTTGCAACACGACCATCTGACGCCCGCCGATGCCGACCACTCGGCTGACACGTCGCGCGACCAGATAAGGGGGGTCAGCGAAGAGCAATTCGCTCACCCGGCTCGAGACCTTTCAATACGCCTACCCATTTGCCGTCACTCTCTCCGAGCTCAATGATTCGCTCGGCGAGAACTCCTGAGTCATCGAGAACTGCAACCAGCGGATGTCCGTCGGCGAAGCGCAAGGCCTGCACGGGAACAGCCATGTCCGCATCAACACGGCGATGGACGATGGCCACGTTGGCGGACATACCAACCTGTACACCAGCAGGTGGCTGGTTGAACCTGACTTCTGCAAGAAACTGTCGAGGACCCTGTTCAGCACTTTTACCAATGCTCGCAACACGAGTCAGCACACCACCGAGCTGTTGACCAAAAAATGCATCCAGCTCGATTTCTGCCCCGAGACCCGGTGCCAGTTTGGCGACGTCAATCTCGCGAACCAGCAGATGAACATCAAGATCCGAGGTGTCCGGAATCTGCAGGAACGTCTGGCCCAACCAGACGGCGTCGCCAACCTGCACCTTGCGCCGTTCGCCATCACCTGGGACTTCTGCATACAACAACGTACCGGCGATCGGTGCACGCACCTCGATGCTGCTCAATTCGAGGTTGCCTTTCTGTACCATCTGTCCGGCCACCGCAGCTTCCTGCGAAGCCTGCGCCCGGTCGGCTTCCAGACGCTGCTGATCCAGCAACGCGGTACGGTCCACCCGCGCCAGTTCCGCACGGGCACCGTCGAGCTTCAGCGCAACTTCACGTACTCGTCGGGGCAGTTCAAAACGTTCGTAGCCTGCATATTCATCACGCGCGAGCGCAAGTGTGTCGGCAGCATTACGCAGGCCATCGACCGAAACCTCCAGTTCCTTTCGGGAGATGTGTCCTTCTTCAAACAGCGAGGCATAGTCCTGCTGCTCAACCTCGGCGATGTGCAGGCCACGGGCTGCCTTGTCCACCGCCGCACGCAGGCGGCGCAACTCGATCGGACCACTACCTTTCTGAGCGTCCTCGAATTCGATTTCCGCCACTTCCACCAGGCGCTGTGCCGCCTCCCGCTTGCCGGCGTTGTCTTCACCCGTGAGGGCCAATGCCTTTTCGGCCCGCACGACCTTCGCAGCGGCTTCCCTGGCACGCTGTTCGGCCAACTCGAGGGCCTCGACAAACGGATGCTTGTCAAAACGTGCGATCAGCTCCTGGGCAGCCACACGTTCGCCTTCAGGGGCCAGCCAGACAATTCTCGCCCGATTGCTTTCAATGGGAGAGCGGATGGGGACCACTCTCGCCGGCTCGACACTGCCTCTGCCCAATACCGTCAATTCCAGCGTTTGTGGTTGCACCGTGGCTTCGCCGGTATGGGCTGCTTCGGAAAAAATGGCAGGGTTCGTCAGCAGCCAGATACCGATCACCGGTAAAGCCAGAGCCGCCAGCACGAGACCGGCGTTGGCAAGCGTGACACGACGGCGCACGCCACCTGGCTCTGCCACCTGGTCAACCGGTGCAATCGGGACGACATCAGCGCTGTTGCGCTCTGACTCCGCTGATTGCGAACGCAACTCCTTTCTGCTCATCACGCTGCTCCAACGATGATGGATCATCCCCCTGCTGGCCCATCGCCAGCGAGCGCGCCAGCCAGGCCACCGACAACACGCCGCGGGCAAGTGCCAGTTGCACCACCGAACTGACATGAGCCGCGGACGCCATCAGCTCGCCATGTTCCGCATCAACCATCTCTGCTTCCGCATCCACGACATCCAGATTGGACGCGATGCCGCGCTCAAAGCGCGCTTGTGCAACCGCCATCGCTCGTTGTGCCTCGGCGTGTTTCTGCGCCGCCACATCCATATTGCGTACCTCTGCCTGCAGGCTCGATTCCGCCTGACGGACCTCCCGTTCCAGCTGGCGTTCGAGCATCTGTCCCGTACGCAGGGAACGATCGTAGGCAATCTTCTGCGTCCGGACAGCCCGTCGTTTTGCCGTGAAATTGAGGTCCGAGTCCATGCGCAGGGAAAAATACGTGTCGCTGCTGTCGGCGGCGTAGTTTTCGAATCCGTTGCCGTATTCGCTGCCGAGCCAGGCCACTTCAAATCGAAGGTCCGGTTTCATCCGTCGCTCGGCTGAATCCAGTTCAAGTCTCGCCGACTGCTGGTCGAGCCGCTGCATGTGCCACTCAGGGCGCTGTTCAGGCAGGAAATGTGCAGCATCTGCCATCTCAAGCCGAGGCAGCACATCCGCCACTCGAACATCTGCAAGCGTCAGGTGCGCCAGTTCCGCATACTCCTCACGCTCAAGTTCCGCCGCATAACTGGCTCGTTCGAACGCATTGCGTCGATCGAGCCTGGCAAGTTCCGCGCGGTGCACATCGATTCTGGATACCAGCCCGACGCGCTGACGTGCAGCGGCCGCAGCAGCATGCCGCGCGGCCCGGCCCAGCGCCGCCTCCGACTGTGTCAGCAACCGCCGGGCCAGTACCAGCTCGATATGGTTGCCAATGGCCTGTGCGGACAATTGCTGTAGCCGACGTTCGACATCCAGCTGGCTGCGACGCAACCGCAGCTCTGCTCGAGCCAGCCCGAGTTCCGTGGCGTCACGACCAAAACCCTGGAACACCGGGATACCGAGGCGGGCAAAGCTGCGCGCGTTTGCCCCGGAGCCAAATCCGTCGGTCGCATAACCGGCACTGAGGTCGACGCCCAATCGCGTACGCCGGGAGAATTCGATGCCGGTACGTGGCCGCGTACTTGCGTCCACCGCCAGATTGGCAACGGGTCGAATAATTGTGCGGAACTGATCCTCTTCCCCTGCGACCAGATCTTCAGCCAGGACAAGATCCTCCTGAAACGCCTGGGCTTCGTCGCTGACCACCAGAACCCTCTGCACATAATCAATCAGCGATGTACTGGTGCCTCGGGTTGAGCTGTCGGTCGCGTGACCCTGCGCGATGCAGCAGACCGCAGCAGCCAAGCCCAGAAACCATCCGGCAAGGTATTGGAATTCACTCATGAACCCGAGTCTGAGCGTGCAGCCAGGCAGCAACATCCCCCATTTGGGCTAACGATCAGGAACCCGTGGAATCGGTCACTGACTGGCCGCGTCCGCTGTCTCGGCTGAGGGCATCTCTTCGACGAAGCTTTCGGGGTTGACGAGTGCAGCCAGTATCAGGTTCCACTGCCGGTAAATCTGCAGGTGAGTTTCCTGCGGTTCGATCCGCAGCCGGCAGTCAGGCAGTCGTTTGACAAGGCGCTCCACGCCTGACAGCGGTGAGGTGATATCGTGAGACCCATGCCAGCACTGCACCGGTATTCGCACGTCCTCGACCGCAAATTCCCATGACCTGGTCAGCATCAGGAGATCTCGGACCAAGGCTAAACCACCGTGTCGCAGGTTCTCCTGCAGCGCCCCGATGGACATCTCATAAAACGCGGCATCGCGATACAACGCCTGATCGGTTTCGGGTAACCGCCTGATCCGTAGATCAAAGTGGTTCCCGAAGAGGCCTCGCAGAATCAGCTGCAGCACGTGGCGGGCAAGCTGTGGGGGTAACAGGCGAGCGAGCCGGACGATCTTCTGCAGATCCTCGTCCATCAAACCGACTTCGGCTTCATCGGGCATCTCTGCCATGGTGCTGACCAGACTGAGACGTTCGAATCGCGTCGGCAGCTTCGCTGCGGCGGCGAGTGCGTAGACCCCGCCCATGGACCCGCCCATCAACAGAGTCTTCTGCAGGCCGAGATGGTCGAGCAGATGTTCAACACATTCCATCCAGTAGCGCATGCCCGCATTTTCTACGTCATCGGCTAGCGCATCGGAAAGTCCGACGCCGGGGCGGTCCGGCACAATCAGTCGAATACCCTGTTCGAGCAAACGACCCTCCGGCACGGGTAACTGCAGCCTGGAGCCGGAAAAATCATGTACCAGCAGCACTGGCAGGCCATCGGGAACACCATATTCGGCAAAGCCGATGTGACGACCTGCCGCATGATGGAGCCGTTGATTGCGGCGAAGCAGGGCGACCGCGCTGTCAGTGACGTGCGCGATATGCGAAGACACCATCCGCCTGAGGAGATCCGGACCACACAGGACCTTCTGGACCAGTTCCGAGCGGCTGTGTGAGTCCGTTTTGGAAAAGATCTGTTTCACCTGCGAACGCACGGTGTTTTCCATGACACCACGGCTTGCGGCCAGATCCGTGTAGCTCTGGTCGGACAACAATCCGTCCAGCAGATCGGCTTCAGCCCGGGTGAGCGCATAAACTCCTGCAAGTTCGGTACCGTGTCGCCGGGCCGGTTGTTGTGCAGCGAACCAGGCGAGCAGGCAAAGGCGGGTTCCATCGGGCAGTGCCAACGGCAGGAGGTATACCCGCATGCCGTCATGCGGGTCGAGGAAGATTTCCTGTGCCCTTGGCTTGCCTGTCAGGCCATCATCAAATATCCCGTCGAAACAGGCTCGCACACGTGCGTCGATGATCGTCAGGTGACCGTCTTCAAGACGTATCTCAGATCGTGTGTGCACAAATTCGGAACAGGCGGCGCCGATGTAGAGAACCCGACGTGATGATTCAACCACCAGTAATGGAAACGCCAGCGCCGACAGCAATGGTTCCACCGAATGTGCAACGCCGAACTGTTCGCCAAGATACCGGTTCAGTGCCAATGCCTGCACCAGATGCCCGGTCATGCCGTAGTCGGTTTCCGATGGATCCCCAGTCAGCTGATCGCTGGCGGTAAGACGCAGCCTGGCAGCAAATTCACTCAGTAACGCATTCACCAGGTTTGGCCAGGTCTCAGGGTGCAAACCGGTTTCATAGATGAGATCGATCAGGCGCCAGGTCTGCAAGGGTCTCGTCGCAGGGGCGGTTGCCATCAGCTCCACAACGAAGACTGTGTGTGGTGGACAGACGGCGCAAACAGCAGTCGAGGGTCTTCCAGCAGAAGTCTTACCAGACCAGATTGGGATCGCACGCCTGTTTTCCTGAGCACACTCTTGAGTTGCGCGCGCAGAGTGTGGCGACTCAGATGAAAGTCGGTAGCCAGCACCTCGACACTTCTGCCTTGTGCCAAACCAAGCGACAGACGAATCTCCTTTGGCGTGAGTGAAAATTCTGTCTTCAGGTATTCTGATCGTATTGGCGGCGGATCTTCGACAGAACTCATGAATACCGCCACGAACTCCCTGACGTCTTCGCTGATGTTGCTGCCCCGAAACCGATCCAGTCGATAACAGAGCAATGAAACAGCCCGCTCGCCGGCGCCGAGAATCACGGGCCGACCCAATCCCTCGTTCGAATCCTGCACCGATTCAATGGCATCACTGAATCTAGCCGCTTCGGAGTGTCGGGTCAGGACAAGGCGGCCGTTGACGATGGCCAGGATGTTGTTCCTGCCAACGACATGACGGGCAGCAGCGTTGCAACTGACGACCATGTGACTGGAGCGGTGCAACACCAGCACGCCGACACTCATGCTGTCTGTCAACGCAGTCGCCAGCAGCTTGAGCCGTTCTCGACCGGCATCCAGATGTCTACGCAGCTGCAGCACTCGGGCAACGTGCGGTTGCAACTCCTCAATGAACGGCCTTGCGGCCTGCACATCCCGCCCACGAAGCACCATCACATCGCTGTGCGTGTCATTGCGAACAATCACACAGCTGACAAATTCCATGCTCCGGTCGCCTGGCCGGCTGGCATGCGCCACCATCCGGACGACACTTTCCGCCTCACAGCCAGCCTCGCTGCCGGTCTCCCTGCTTTCTATCCAGGCTTCTTGTGCACCAACAATTTCGATGAGTTGGTCCAGCCACTGTGCCCATGAAAAGTTGCTGGTGACAATGTGATATGCGGACACGATCACTCTGTCGAGTACATCGCTCGAGTCAGCAATATCGACATTTTTATTGTTCACAGCCCACCTCTGGGGGTAATAACTACACCTACCCGTCAGAAGGAGTCAAGCGCGCGCTACCACGCCCTGACGACAACCTTCATCGCCTCTATCAACAACCTGCCGACCACCTCCCGAGAACCTGCCGAGTACCTGCAACAAGGACACCTGTTCGAACCGTCAGGCCAAGCAGGCAGCTACGGGCGCGCGACAAACGCCTGATCGAGAAAAATATAGCCCGTCTGGGTGATGCGCGGCGGCTGCGTTAGCCGCATCGTCCCTATTTGTGCAACAGCCCTGACGCCAGGGAAAGGACGCAAAAACCAGGGATCGGTCCGATTCAGACACAGTTCAGAGTGCGGGAGGGAGAATGCGGTATCGGCTTCAATGCCCGGATTTCGCAGGCAAGACTCATGGTCCGGCCAACAATGTCACATCTTTTTTTCGGATTGATGCTCGTCAGTACCACGGTCCTGGCCAATGACGCGCTTTATAACCCGCTTCGGGACAGACACCTGCCTGCCGGTTCTCCGGCTCAAGTGGCTCAGGCTGAATCCTGGTCAGCGGCATCCAGAGCCCGGCCTGAACGGGCTGTGCAGATGGTTGACCCGGTGTTCGAAATCCCTGATCACTACAATGCAGACACCGTTCCCTGGCAGGACGCTGAAACCCCGGCAGCAGACCCCTGGTTTGTCCGCTACGGCTATCGTGGACACCACGGACATCACTCGTCATACCAGTACTCGCCGTATCCTTGGGCAGACCGGATCCGAAAGGATTTTGCGGAGTTCACAGGCACATCCGTGCCAACACATCGCCGCAGCTCACCGGACCACCACCCACCAGACCACCACTCTCCGGACCACCACCCGTAGGAAATCCCTGCCGGATGTGGGGTTCCTGGGTCAGGTCGCCTTCTTCATTGCTGTCGGGTGCACGTCGCACAGCGCTGCGGCGGCAACGATCATGGTCCTGCTGGACGAACGCATATCCGGCATTTACGGAACCACCGCGACAGAAACTCTCGGACATGCCGAAAATATCCTCGCCGGGCGGTTGCGCGCTGCGGGTTATACCGTCGTTGATCCGGCGACGGTGCGTGCCAACCTGCTGCAGACCAAAGGTCTGCGCCTGCTTGAAGGTGACGACAAGGCCGCTGTTGCTATTGGTCTGCAACACGAAGCCGACTATTCGGTGCTCGGCACCGCGCTCAGCAAGCCCGCGGCCACCAAGCTCTACGGCACCCGAATGCAGACCTTGCAGGCCAGCATCAGCGTACGGGTTGTTCGCAACGGTGACGCACAAACGGTAGCCCAGGCATCCGGTTCCGCCACCAAGGCCCATATCGACGAAGTCACTGGAGGAGGACTTGCGCTCGAGGCGGCTGCGAAGGACGTTGCAGACCAACTGACCGCGCAACTCGCGGCCGTCGCTACGGCGACCACCGGCTTGAGCCTGACCGTGAACATTTCTGGCCTGGTGTCCATCAGGCACCTCGATTTCATCATGAGCTACCTGGAAAAGGAGGTCGCCGGCGTCACCAGCGTGTCACTGGGCAGCTTTACTGAAGGCATCGCGGTCGTGCGGCTGACACACGCCACCACCATCGAGTCCATCGCCAGAGCCGTAGCCAACCGGAAATTCACAGGTTTCCGGCTCGAACCAACGGCGGTCAGTGGAGGGCGGATGGACCTCGTGGCGGTTCTGGAAACGCAGTGATCAGAGCCAGCCTGTTTGTCCTTTTGTTGGTGCTGGCACAACCCTGGAACGCGCAGGCCGCAGATCTGTCTTCGACCGCCGTAGAAAAATTCAGGGATCTCGCAGCAGCAAAACTGGATGCGAAAGGCTACAAGACCCAGGCCGGCATCCTGAAAGCGCGCTCTGTAGACGATTTGAAACTGGATCTCGCGGACACAGTCAATGGGGATTTCACCAACTTCGCGAAACGCCTGATCAATGAAAAAGTCGACCCATGGATCGATGACGTCAAGAAAAAGGCACGCCAGAAGTTCGTCGACAAAGTACGGGAGAAGGGCGGTCCCGAGGCGGTCAGCTGGTTCGAGTTGATGGAAAAAGAGCAGGCGGTGATCAAGGATCTGCTCAAGGCGACATACAACCGGGACAGTGCAGCTGCCGGAAAAGTGTTTGTTGATCGCTGGAAAAAGGAAGTGACCAAACGATCCCGTGAGCTTGCCTCGCGTCAGGTTGCCGGCCTCTTCAGCAACATTCTGGATCCGGTACATGCGGGCAAGTTGTTCGGCTGGTTTGAGCTCGCGATTCATTATGAAATCCAGGCGCTGGAGGACTTCACAAAGTACTCAACGGCTTACTTCGGTAGCTTCCGGCTGCCGAACGGCACCAAGAGAAACTGGTGCGAACAATACGCCGCTATTCGCAGCGTGACCTCGTCACCGGATGAAGCGTGGACGACCGAACAGAATCAGGATGGCTCAGTGCTCTCGTTGGCAGCTGTTGCTGAGCTGGGGGGGTATGGTTACTCAACCACAGCGAACATGACCGGAGGCAGGCCGACGATCGAGGCGTTCAGGGCTGACCTCGAAAAGTGTTTCGTTGCCAAGGTAAAGCAGCGGGTAGCGGAAATCCGGCCACAGCTGGATGAAGGATTTTTCGGAGACTGGTGGCTCATCTTCGATGGCGAGGAGAACGAGGTTATCGAAGTACTCGAGGAAACCTGGAAGAAACCAGTGGATCCAGTGGATTTTGAAATCGAGATCACGGTAGTCGACAAGGCCGATGGCAACATCCTGCGCATTCCAGCCGATGTGAAACTCGAAAGCAGACTACCCGACTCGATGACGAATGGCGTGGCTCTCTACAAACTGCCGCTCAGCGTACTGGACGTCAAACCACGCCTGGGGTTGTCAGTGTCAGTGGAGGACTATTTCGATTTCGATCTGGAGATCGAGACGAGCGCAATTAAGCAAGTTCTAGCGCCAGGCGGACGTCGATATGGTGTTCGGGCTGAGATGATCCGTTTTCGCGACGTACGCGTCGAAGTGCGTCTCGATGACGCCCGAAATGGGCGGAGGATCTTGGATGGCATGGTGAGTGTGGACGGGAAAACCGGGACAACCGAGGCGGGTAGGCACAGTTTCACAGTGAAATATTCACGCTTCACCAACTTGAATGCACTGATGGAGATTCCGGTTCGCGGCGAGGCTCCGGGCTACTTCGCCAAGGAGGTGTTGCTCGCTCCAGCCAGCTTACGAAAAGAAATGGCACACGAAGGCGTTGTGCGCCTGGTGCTTCCTCTGCAGCGTGACCTCATCGACCGTCTGGAGGTGAAGTGCGACAAGACAGAAATCGAGGCGGACGGCACCGCACTATGCCAGGCAATATTGCACTACAAGGGCGGCGCGCAGGACCTTTCTGCTGCCCCGATTCTGTGGAAACCAGACTACGTGTATCAGCGCGATGGTGCGGTTCATGGCACCGAGGTGGCCGCCAGCCACACGCTGCCCCACCGGCTCGATGTGGTTGCCAGCTACGTTGCGTCGGCTGACGATGGAGGCGCGACCTGGAAGGGCACTGCCCAGGTGCTGGTCAAGGCCAAGGACAAGGCGGACATCGGTCTCGCCAAAACCCCGGATCGCACCAGCGTCAAAGGGGGTGATGAGGTCACTTATACCTACGAAGTGACCAACCCCGGCACGCTGCCACTCACCGGGTTGACGGTCATGGATGACAAGTGCACGCCTGTTTCGCTGGTGGGAGGAGACGTGGACAACGACGGGCTGCTGGACCCGGGCGAGGTCTGGTCCTTCCAGTGCAAGATCAAACTGTTTGCCGATACAACCAACACCGGCACCGCAACCGCAAAAGATCCAGCCGGTAACACTGTGCGTGCTACAGCCACAGCAACGGTATCGGTGACTGCATCACCAGGCGCGCTGCAGTTGTACAAGACCTCCGACAAGAACACGGTTCGACCGGGTGATTCGGTCACGTACTACTACGAACTCACGAATATCGGCAACGTGCCACTGAAGAATGTACAGCTTGCGGATGACAAGTGCCGACGGCTCAACCTCATTGGTGGCGACACCGGTGATGACAAGGTGATGGGGCCGAACGAAAACTGGTCCTATGACTGCACCACGGCGCTCAACCTGGATACCACCAATGTCGCCACCGCGCAGGCGACCGATCCTGCCGGTGGAATCGCCACCGCCAAGGCCAGCCATACCGTGGTCGTCACTACCGCCCCGTTACCTTGTCCACCGCCCAAGGTGAAGGTGCCAGGAGTGATGGGGCAACCGGAAGCAGGGGCGATGAAGACACTGTCGGACAAGTCGTTGAGTGGCCTCGTAGTAGCCAGGCTTTACCATGCCACGATCACCGCCACGGAAGTGATCAGTCAGAACCCGGTTGCGGATGAATGTGTGGATCCGAACTCCGACGTGCAGTTGTGGATATCCAAAGGCAAGGAGCCGGTCGCTGCGGCGCACACTACAAAATTCTCGGTCGAATTCGACTGCCTGCCAGGTTTTGAACTCACCGCCGGGGAATTTGTCGGTCGCATCTGCAACCTCACCGTGCGTGGTTTCACCAGTGGACCCGACGTGAAAGTGGAGGTGGACTGGGACACGGGCAGCGGCATCGAGATTTTTCCGGGCGATACCGCCTCACCGCCGGACCTGATGTTCACTGCAGGTGTCAGCGATTACAACGACCGTTATGTCTTTTCCGAAAGTTTTCGAGCCGCGGAGAAAGCCGATCCCGGAACGACCACCGTAACCATCACCGTCAGCCAGGCCGGTGTCGGCTCGGTGACGCTGTCGACCAACGTCATGGTATTGCCCAAGGGACAATTGGCCAGCAGCGGGGTGGGTACACGCCCTGCGGCAACGGTCAAGAACGGCTCTGGCGGTAAATATTGCGTGTGGCGTTACAAGCACTTTGGTGACCTGCCCAACTGCTTCAGTTTCGCGATGGCTGAATGTGGCACGACGCGTTACACCAGCAACGTCAACTATGAGCTGGTGGGCAACAACATGAAGTGGGTTGAAGGGGATGTACACATCGCGAAACTCAGCCGTTACTTCAAGGACGGATATGGCTGTGCGCCTGCGCAGGTGATCGACGAGTCAAAGCCGGAAGATCGCACCCAGACAGGTGTCCCGGCCCCCACAGGTCCAACGCCGCAGGAAATCAGCGCAACGCTGCAGCAGGCTTCAAACCTTCTGGATGCGGCGGACGCGGCCATCGCACAAGCCCGGGCGTCAGTCACCGCATCCCGCTCACAACTGGCGACTGCGCAACAACACGCGGCGGATCTGGTGACCCAGAAACAACCGGCGATGGCCATTGACCAGCAGTGTCTTGCGGCGATCGAGGCAGACGCGGGAAGTTTGCTGGCTGCGCTGAAGGCCACCGACGCCCAGGTGGGCACGGACCTGCAGGCCTGTATCGGTGGGCTCAGTGCTGATGCCGCCGCCGTCTGTGCTGCCCGCGACAGTGTTACCGCCACCAGCAATCCGGTCGATCTGTTGGGGGCGGCCCGAACCGCAGAAGCAAAATCGGGAGAAGCCGCGACCCGTTTCGTCAAGTGCCTCGGTGCCGCCGGCAGTGCCGAGGCGAAAGCGCGTGCAGCTGCGCAGAATCGTCAGGGCACAGCCATCATAACTGCACACCAGACCCGCTACGATCAGGCGAAGGCCACCATGAACACCACCAGCACCGCGCTGGAAACTGCGCGCACTGCAACAACCGGCGCGGCAGGGAGTGCGTCTTCTTCGGCGGCGACGGCACAGGGGCTTGCCGCTCAGGCACAAGGACTGGTGGCGGCACTGCCGGATAACGCCGGTGCATCCATTGCGCAACGTGCGGCAGGCATCGTTACCGAGGCGGCGGAACTCGTCAGGGAAGCAGGTGAACTCACCACAGACGCGGCGGCAGTACAGGGTTTGACGAACCTGGACACGCTGACGTGTGCCAGCAGCGGCGCGTCCGCATACCAGGCACTTGATGCTTTCGCTTTCGGCAATCTGCAGTTGTTCAATACGCTGGCAGCGCGCGAACTCGAGCGGATACGCGACTGTCGGGGAGCGATCAATCTCTGGCGCCAGACACCTGGCAGCCCGACCGATCAGAACGACACGAGTGACACGAGTGACAACACGGACTGCGATCCCACGAATCCGGCGAGCGTCTGTTACGATCCGATGGCCGAACGGAACGGCGGTGGTGGCTTGCCCCAGGGTCCGGTGGACCCCGACATACTCGACATAGTGAATGGAATCGGTCAGGACATCGCTGGCGGGAAGCCTGGTGTCGACAAGCCGGACTCCGATGTTCCGGACCTCAACGGTCCGGTAAAACCGCCCGCTCCGATCGATCTGTCCGGTCCTGCCGTACCGGACAACGTGCCCCCGGATGCCAATCAGACGACCACCGTTCCGGGCGGATGTCCGCAGGGTCAGGTATTCCAGATCCCTGCAGTCAATCAGCCCGGGCGTTGCATTGCCGGCCCGTGTCCCGGACAAACCAACCTCACTGGGCAGTGTCTGACCGCCGTGTGTCCCAGCGATCATGTATGGCGCAACGGGCGTTGTACGCCGGGGAATTCGCGTAATCCCCTGGGCGATGACTTCGACGAACCCGACATCACAGTCGTCGGCGGCGGCACCGGCGGTGCAGCGGCTGGCGACATCCGGGATGCGAAGAACGACAAGGAAGATCCAACCAAGACGGATAAACTGAATGCACAGTGCAGCACGCTTGTGTCATCGGGCGGCAATCGGGGTCTGTCGGCGTTGATGCAACTCGGTGGCGCCTCCGGCCCGACGACCATCAGCTACGAAACGTATGACGTACCGGATTCGATCGTGGTGCTCGCCGGCAGTCCAGGTAATTACAACGATGTATTGTGGCAATCCGGCGGATGTATCGGCACCAACGGCACCTTGAAGGCGAACCTGGTGATTCCCAAAGGCAAGGACGTGAAGGTATTTGTTACCGGAGCCTGCGACAATTCTGGTCGAGGTACAGCATGGAACTTCACACTCGCATGTCCCGCAGCCAAGTCACCGTGACAGGTTGCTGCAAAAGCAACCTGTCATGCAGGCCAGGGACGGCCGGCCCGCAAATCCGGCACGATAGTGCTGGATTTGGCGCGAGCGTGCGAAGCACGCGACCGTTGAAAAATTACAGGAAGGAATTTTTCAACAAACTGATAGCCCTTATCGTGTTGTTGTTGTTGTCGGCGCCGTGCGCCACGTATGCGGCCGGGTTTCTGGATATCGAACAGGCGTTCGCAGACTCGGTGCGCGACCAGCAACGTGTGCAAGCGTTGTCTGCGCGGATTGTGGAAAGCCGTAACCTGTATAACGAATTGCTGCTGCAACTGACTGAGGTGCGCAGCCGCTGCCAGTCTGGAGGCGGTTATTCACCTGCACCGGACGGCGAAATTGTGGAAACCACTACCCAGTGTTTTGAATCGATCGCACAACGCCCGGTGGGTGCCTGCGTCAATGGCGCCACTGCGGGCGGTGCGGAATTTGAACAAACACTCAAACGTTGCGAGGCGTGGCTTACTGATCAGCAGAACGCCCGTCAACAGGCGTCATCGCCGGGCCAGACAGGGATATCCGAATTTGCCGGGTCTGAAACGCAGTTGTTGTCACAGCTCGAGTCGACGGCGCGCGAGACGGGACCTGCGGCACGTGCGGCGCAACTGGCCGCTGAACGGTTTCTTGCCAGTGCAAACCGGGTGGAGCTGTGGCTCCGGGACGCCGGCAACGAGATCGAGCCACGGAGGCGTGCCGAAATGCAGGAGGGGCTGATCCGCCTGCGCGGGAGCAGCCAGTTTGATCTTTCGCAGTTTCCTGTTGTGGACCAGAACTTGCAGTGTGCGGCGGGGAGCGTGGCACAAATAACACCAGACCCAGCACTGCAACTGCTGGCTGAACGTCTGCGTGAAGTTCGTGAGGATATAAGTGCGCAGACTCGCCAGTGTCTGACGGATTCTTCGGCGTCCCCCACCGCATCGAAGCAGCAGCTCGAATCGCCGCCGCAGCCTTCAACGCTACCTTCCACGCCACCACCGTCCGGCGAATTCAATCCATTGCTCGAATCCGGTGTGCCGGCCCGCGGGTCCTCGGTGGATGCGGCAAAGCAGATCGCTGAAGATCGATTGAAAGCCCCGATCGTGCGTCGGGCCAAGCCTGCGGCGGCGGAGTCGATCAAGGGTTATGGTGAACCGGAACCGCAGCCGGTAGAGCCGCCACTGCCAACGTCGCTGAACCCGGCCTTGGGCCCGGGGGTTGGCACTCCCTCAACAACGCGCAATCCTCGTCAGGAGGAGATGGCAAAAGATTATGCGGACCCACCCGACAAGCAGTGAGTATGGGGCCTATTGGAACTTTACGATGTCACCACGCTGGAGGCGACCGCCGCAGTCGCCTTCCTGCGCGGCAATGGAGAACTTGTCGCGCACATCCCGAACGCGGACGCTGCAGACGCGCGTTTCCATGGATCCGAGGTTGAACCCTGTCTCAGGATCGATCAGCGGTTTGCCCGGTGAATAAACCACCAGCGCATCGCCAACCTTCAGGTTGGTGTTCAGACCCCGATTGATGAAGGCATCGGCAGGAGTTACCTGGATCAACATCCCCTGCCAGGGAATGTTGGCGCTTTCGGCAATGATGAAGTCAACGATATCCCCCAGTGCCTCTCGGGTGGCCTTGCCGATAGGTGTGTTGTTGAAGTGGGAGGCGCCAAACTTGAAGTCTTCACCGAATTCACTGATCGCGGCAGCCAGACTCAAACCCCGCGAGACGGCTTCCGCATGGGCGTTGTACGAGGCGTAAATTTGACCGGTGGCGTTATCCACCAGCCTGACATCGATGCCGACATAAGCCTTGCTCGACTTCGTTCCAGCTTCCGCCTTGCTGTAACTCAGCTTGACCCCGCCACCACCAGCCTGGTCGTTGAACTCGGTGACAGCCCCTCGAATCATGAACTGGGCGCCGGACAGTTGCCCTGCCTGCGGACCCACCTCGCTGTTGGTGAGGCCGGTCATGGCGAGTTCCTGCTCCTGGACAATATTGCCGATGAGTTCACGTTCGATGAGCTGGAATCGCTCAGTGCGCATCAACTCCGTGATCAGCATTTCCGACAGTCCTTCGCCAATCTCGTAGCCGCCGTAGATGTTCTGCACCCGATTGGCGAACGGGAGCACGGCTACCACATGGCGCGGGCCGCCGTAAGCCGGATAGGTCCTGGGTCCCGTCTCCTGCGCATCGTCGTCGACTCTTTTTTCAGCGCTGTTTCCCGAAACGGGGCAAATCGATGCTGCTGACAGGAACAGGACCATCATGCCTGACACCAGGAACCGCTTTGCTTCCATGTTTGATCAACCTGCAACTGACTGAAGAGTGCGCGATTACGCCCGTACGAGCCTGAAGGGCTTCCCATAGTGTGCGATCACGACAAACGCGCGCCATCACCCAAATAGGCTAAATCGACGACGTGGGCCATGACGCACGCAGGGACGCAAGCAGACGTTGGGATGTCTTGCTGGCAGAATCCGACCTGACCGAGAATCCCGCCTTGCCGTGCGCTGACGCAACACGACTAACCAGGTTTTGGTCGTCGATGAAATCTCCACTCCAGGGCTCGTTAGGCCGCGTTGTCTGCTTTGCGCGATGCGTAGAGTCCCTTTCGGCCTTGCGTGTTCACGTCTTCTTCGAGGCCTGCGGGTCTCCCGTTCACTGACGCCAGGCGTCTGCTCAAGCGTGTTCGCAGCCGATCGTTCGCCTCCTCTGTCTCCTTCAGCCGCTTCGCATCCGAAACTTGCGTGTCCGCATACTTTGCCTTCTTGAGGGAGAAGGATCCCGAGGGAGCGCTTCAATTTGGCACATGCGGCGGATCTCGTGATTTCCCCTGTCGACCACTGGCATGAGAGGCTACTGGTAACACACGATAGCGGTTACAGCTTCGGTACTACCCCCAGGTGGTACATGACAAACGCGTAGATGTCCGCCGTACTCTCGATCAGTTTGAGGGTATTGCTTGAGCCATGGCCGCTTTTCGTCTCGATGCGGATCAACACGGGGGCTGTGCCACCTTGACGCTCCTGTAATGTGGCTGCGTACTTGAACGAGTGCGCAGGCACAACTCGATCGTCGTGGTCTGCGGTGGTGATCAGGGTAGCCGGGTAGGCAGTCCCAGCTTTCAAGTTGTGCAACGGTGAGTAGGCAAGGAGCGTTTTGAATTCGTCAGCGTTGTCGCTTGAACCGTAGTCCGGAATCCAGTTCCAGCCGATGGTGAATGTGTGGAATCTCAACATGTCCATCACGCCCACTTCGGGAATGGCCACGGCGGCAAGATCGGGTCGCTGGTTCATGACCGCGCCCACCAGAAGCCCGCCGTTGGAACCGCCGTGCATCGCGAGTTTTGCCGATGACGTGTACTGGTTGTCGATCAGCCACTCGCCTGCGGCGATGAAGTCGTCGAACACGTTCTGCTTGTGGTGTCTGGTGCCAGCTTCGTGCCACGCCTCGCCGTACTCACCACCACCACGCAGGTTTACTGATGCGTAGATGAAACCTTGCTCGAGCAGCGCGACACGCAGCGCCGAGAAGGTGGGCGACAGCGTCACGTTGAAGCCGCCGTAGCCATACATCAGCGTCGGGTTCTGGCTGTTTTTATGCAGGCCCTTTTTGTGGGTGAGGAACATCGGCACCTTCGTACCGTCCTTGCTGGTCACAAAGGCTTGTGTCACCGCGTAGTCGTCAGCCTTGAAGCCGGGGATCGAGACTTCGCGAAACGGCGTGGTGGTTCTGGTGGCGATGTCGTAACTGAAGATTGTCGGTGGATAGTTGAACGACGTGTAGGTGAAAAAGACCTGGCGATCATCGCTTCGGCCACCAAGGCCCTGCACGGAACCCGGACCGGGTAATGTGATTTCGTGTTCCAGTTGTCCATTCAGATCAAAGACATAGGCGCGTGAGGTGACGTCGTGCAGATAGCTGGCAAAAAGTTTGCCGCCGCCGGTGGCGACAGCGTCCAACGGTTGCGCACGCTCGGGCAGCACATCTTTCCAGACTGCATCCATCGGCGTTTTCGGGTCGAAGAGAAACACGCGGCCGTTGGGTGCCTTGTGATTGGTTGAGATCAGGAACCTGTCGCCCACGTTA
>JAYSTS010000385.1:0-3892 GCA_043719475.1 Gammaproteobacteria bacterium
CTGCGCGGCAGAAGCTCGACAGGCTGCGGCGGCGCCACTTCGGCCCGCTTTTCCGTTCGTTTTCGTTGCGTAGCGCTTAACTTAAGCGCCTCAAACGAACGAAAAAACGGACTCGAATTGACACTCGCCTCGCTCCGCCGCCTTCTGCCGCGCAGACTCCTAGCCAACTTAGTGAATCGTCGGTGTGTTACTGCCTTGAGTCTGCTTGTCTTCATCAACACTTTGCACGGCATATCGACGCGTCACGACTTCGCCAGCGACGATATTGGGAAGGCCTCGCATGAACTCTTCCATGTGCTCGGTCTGGAAGTGTGCCAGCAGCACTTCCATGTTTTCCCACTCCTGGAACAGCATGAGCGTGTTCGGGTCAGAGAGGCCGATGAAGAACTCGTAGCTGATGCAGCCTCGTTCGCTCCGTGTGGCCTGCGACATTCGTCGCGCCATGGACAAGGCGTCTTCACGGCGTTCCGGCCGGATTGGAATGTAACCCTGAACAATGATCACGCTGTCTCCCTGGTGGAATTGGTTACTTGCGCAGGCATGCCAACGACTTCTTACGACTGTCGGAGCACCGCTGTGATCTCATCGAGAATCGCTGGATCATCAATCGTCGACGGCATGGGATAGGGTTGGTTATCCACCATCTTGCGCAGGGTCTGGCGAAGAATTTTTCCGGACCGTGTCTTCGGTAAGCGCTTCACCATCAACGCACGTTTGAAATTGGCGAGCGCGCCAATCTGATCGCGAACCATCTGGACCAGTTCCGCCTGCAGCGCAGGCCCTGTAATGTTTACGCCATCCTTGAGCACGACCAACGCCAGGGGCACCTGCCCTTTATCGACGTCAGCCGCACCAAAGACCGCGCATTCCGCCACCGCCGGATGCGCGGCGACCACCTCTTCCATCTCACCAGTCGAAAGCCGATGTCCACCCACATTAATGACATCGTCAATCCGACCCATGATGTAAACGTAACCATCGGCATCACGATAACCACCATCACCGGTCAGATAGAAACCGGGATAACGCGACCAATAAGCTTCGACAAATCGATCATGGTCGCGCCACAAGGTTGGAAAACTGCCAGGTGGAAGCGGCCCTTTGAGGACGACTGCACCTTCCTGGTTTGGCTCCATTTCGTGACCTGCTTCATCAAGAATACGCAGATCAAAACCAGGCAGTGGCAACGCCACAGACCCTGCCTTGGCCTCGAGTAATTCCACACCAGCCATGTTCGAGCAGATGGGCCAGCCCGTTTCCGTTTGCCACCAATGATCGATAACAGGGATACCTGGCAAGTGTTCTCGCAACCAGTCATAGGTCGGCGGGTCGAGACGCTCACCAGCAACAAACTGATACTTGAGTGAACTGATGTCGTAGCCGGCTTGCAGACGACACTCCGGGTCTTCCTTGCGAATGGCCCGAAACGCGGTCGGTGCGACAAAGAAGCTCTTGACCCGATGCTCCGCGATCACCCGCCAGAAAGCGCCCGCATCCGGCGTACGAACGGGTTTGCCCTCGTACAGAATACTGGTACAGCCTCGAAACAACGGCCCGTACGCAATGTAGGAGTGCCCAACCACCCAGCCCACATCGGAGGCGCCCCAGAAGACATCACCAGCATCCACACCGTAGATGGCGTGCATGCTCCAGTTGAGCGCAACCGCGTGCCCACCGTGGTCCCGGACCACGCCCTTGGGTTTTCCGGTCGTGCCTGACGTGTAGAGAATGTAGAGCGGGTCTGTGGCTTCAACTTCAACCCAGGACGCAGGGGTTGCGGCCGCTTCCCAGGCGTGCCAGTCCTGATCAATGGACGCGTTGAGCGCCGCCGTGCACTGTGGACGCTGCAGTACAACAACGTGCGCCACCTTGTGGTGAGCAAGCGCGAGCCCGGCGTCCACCAGCGGTTTGTAGGGAATCACCCGCTCAAACTCGATGCCACAGGACGCCGTCAGCACAACTTTGGGTTCAGCATCGTCGATTCGATTGGCCAGTTCCGGTGGCGCAAAACCACCGAAGACCACCGAGTGGACGGCACCGATCCGCGCACAGGCCAGCATCGCGACCACCGCTTCGGGGACCATCGGCATGTAGATGATGACGCGATCACCCTTGTCTACGCCGAGGCCACGCAATGCACCTGCCACCCGGGCCGTCCATGCCGTCATCTGCGCAAAGGTAAATCGCTGAATCTGTCCGGTGACTGGCGAATCATAAATGAGTGCCACCGCATCACCGCGACCCGCTGCGACGTGACGATCCAGTGCGAGGTAGCAGGAGTTCAGTCGTCCGCCACGAAACCACCTCCAGGCGCCGTTATCGTCCTGGTCGAGAATGGTCTCGGGAAACTTGAACCACTCAATCTCGCGGGCCCGTTCCAACCAGAAAGCTTCAGGTTGGGAGCGGGCCTGCTCAACCAGATCCGCGTGACTCAACCACCACTCCGGACGAGCGCATTCAGATCGCGCTTACTCGGTTGATGCGTCAGCAGTTCCTTGTAGGTCTTCGAGCGTTTGACGATGCTCTTGTGCTCGCAGTAAAAATCAACCGCTCGCACCCAGGCCTCTTCCAGCCCGAATCGATTCACCGATACCGTCGTGTTGACCACCTTGCCTTTCACGCGTGACATGAGGCCAATCTGGAACACCGGTGTGAACGTGCCGCTCTTCTCTCGCTTGAGACGAAAGAGGATGCCGCGTACACGTCCCTTTTCATCCAGCTGCAGCGACTTGGCCAGCGTATCGCGTGCACGCGTTTGCAGGATTTCGAGCTCAGCGTCGCGAGCCTCCGCCTGTGCACGCATCGCCGCGCGAGCCTTGCCAATGACACGCTTGCCATCGGCCTTGAGAGAAAAATACTCCTGGTACGTTTTGCCATCGATCTGACGACGTACACGAAGTCCATAAAAACGATCATTATCGAGAAGTTCAACACTCATGCGGGTATCACCTTAGCTGCCACTAGGGCATTGATATCGGATGCCGAAAAACCGGCACTTTCAAGAACGGCGCGCGAATCCTCACCTGGCACACGCGCGCTGTTGGTAATTCCGCCACTGGTGCGGCTGAACCGCGGAGCAGGGGCGGGCTGGACGACGCCATCGACGTTCACAAATGTGCCACGTGCGACGTTGTGAGGATGCTTGGGAGCTTCGAAGATGGACAGCACCGGCGCAAAACAGACATCCGTGCCTTCCATGATCGCGCACCACTCATCGCGAGTTTTCTGCTTGAAGACACGGGTCAGTTCAGCTTTGTATTCCGGCCAGCGCGAAGCGTTCATCTGCTCGCTGAATCGTGACTTGTCGAGACCGGCTTTTTCCACCAGCAATGCGTAGAACTGCGGTTCGATCGAGCCGATGCAGATGTAGCCGCCGTCTTTCGTTTCATAGGTATCGTAGAAATGCGCACCGCCATCCAGCAGATTAGTGCCGCGCTTGTCCGTGAATACACCCGCCGCGCCCATGGTGTAGAACATGGCCATCAGCGTCGCCGCACCGTCAACCATCGCCGCATCGACCACCTGACCTTTGCCAGACTTCTGGGCTTCGAGCAGTGCACAGACGATGCCGAAGGCCAGCAGCATGCCACCACCACCGAAGTCGCCAACCAGATTGAGGGGCGGAACCGGTCGTTCACCCTGCCGGCCAATGGCGTGCAAGGCGCCAGAAAGACCGATGTAATTGATGTCATGACCTGCGGCCTGCGCCATCGGCCCATCCTGTCCCCAGCCGGTCATTCGGCCGTATACCAGCTTTTTGTTCCGGGCAAGGCAGGTATCAGGACCAAGGCCGAGACGCTCGGTCACTCCTGGGCGAAACCCTTCGAACAGGGCATCGGCACTTTCGACCAGCCGCAGTACGGTCTCAACGCCCTGTGGCTGCTTCAGATCA
>JAYSTS010000386.1:0-9417 GCA_043719475.1 Gammaproteobacteria bacterium
TTCCAGCCCGCACTCCCGTCGGCCTCGCTGATCTTCTCGATCGCAGAAATCTGGGACATCGGGTCGGCCGCCTCCCCGCCCGTATTTGCAGGCATTGCCAACCGGTACAGCCCCGATTCAGCCAGTGCCTGACCGACCTCAGGGTGCAGGTGCCTCATCGCCTCGGATGCGTCGGCATGCTTTCGCACCAGGGGCATCAACGCTTGTGCCCGACTCAGGGCAGAGGGAATGTTCAAGACCATGCCTCCCAGGATGAGAATGCGGCGGCGATGGTATGCTCGCGCCATGGAATACGACTTTATCATCGTCGGCGCTGGAACTGCGGGTTGTGTCCTGGCCAACCGTTTATCTGCCAACCCCGATCACCGGGTGCTGCTCATCGAAGCGGGTGGCCGCGACAACTATTTCTGGATCGACATCCCCGTCGGCTATCTCTACACGATTGGCAACCCACGTACCGACTGGTGCTTCAACACGGAACCGGACCCGGGGCTTGGCGGCCGTTCCATCGGTTATGCACGTGGCAAGGTGCTGGGCGGTTCCTCGTCAATCAACGCCATGATCTACATGCGTGGCCAGGCCAGTGACTACGATCACTGGGCGTCTCTCGGTAATCGTGGGTGGAGCTGGAACGACGTCCTGCCCGTATTCAAGGCCAGTGAAGACTATCAACATGGAGCCGATGCGTTTCACGGCGCAGGTGGTGAACTTCGTGTTGAAGAACGACGTGTCAACTGGCCGATCCTTGATGCCTGGCGGGACGCTGCGGCGCAATGCGGTATCCCGAAGATCGATGAATTCAATCGGGGCGACAATTTTGGCAGCGCCTATTTTCAGATGAACCAGCGCCGAGGTGTTCGCTGGAGCGCCACCAAGGCCTATCTGCGTCCGATACAGCATCGCCCGAATCTGGAAGTACGCATCAACACAACCGTCGAACGTGTTGAGCTGGAACTTGATGCGGGCAAACCTCGAGCCAGAAGCCTGTGGTTGCACTCCCCTCGCACTGGTCGTCAGTCAGTCATTGCACGCAAGGGAATCATACTCGCGGCAGGCGCCATCGGTTCCCCGCACATACTCCAACGGTCGGGAATCGGCGAGCCCGGGTTGCTGCAAGCACTGGGCATTTGTGTTCAGCATCCACTCAGGGGTGTTGGCGAAAATCTGCAGGATCACTTGCAGGTACGAACGATCTACAAGGTGCACAACACCCAAACCATGAATTCTCGCGCCGGTTCGCTGTTTGGCAAAGCCGCGATGGCACTGGAATACGCCCTGTTCAAGACCGGCCCGCTCACCATGCCACCGTCGCAACTGGGCGCTTTTGCCTGCTCATCACCGGATCAACGCTCTGCCAATATCGAGTGGCACGTTCAACCGCTGTCTCTGGAACGTTTCGGCACACCGCTGCATCCGTTTGACGCCATCACACCCTCGGTTTGTAATCTGCGTCCCGACAGTCGTGGGCATGTGCGTACGCGCAGCGCTGATCCGGGCGCCGCCCCTGCGATCAGTCTCAATTACCTTTCGACCGAGACAGATCAGGCCGTTGCGGTAGCAGGATTAAAATTTACCCGGCGAATCATGGAGAGCCGTGCGATGGCTGCTTTTGCGCCCGAAGAATTCAAGCCAGGACCCTCCGCCGCAACCGATGCGGAGCTGTTGCAGGCTGCTCGGGAACTGGGAACCACCATCTTTCATCCCGTAGGCACCTGCAAGATGGGGAAGGATCCGCTCGCAGTGGTGAATGATCGACTGGCGGTGCATGGTGTAGAGGGGATGTGGGTCATCGATGCTTCTGTCATGCCGACGATCACATCGGGTAACACAAACGCACCAACCGTAATGATCGCGGAAAAAGGCAGTCGCTTCGTTCTGGAGGACTGTCGTTGAAGGAAAGAATGATGAAATCGCTTTCGTTGCAAGTGCTATCGTTAGTTGGTCTGTTAACAGTCGCCGTTCCAGCATCGGCTGCAGACGCTGCGTTTCGCTACTATTTCGACACTGCTCCAACCTCTCTGACGGAACTCGATACGCTATTGGATGACCTTTCCGGCAGCGAAGAACGGGTTGCACCAGGTGCCCCGCTGATCATCATGTTGCACGGCGACTATGCGAATGTATTTGTTCGCGACAATTATCCAGCCAACAAAAAACGTGTGGATCAGACTGCCCTGCTGGATGCGTACGGCATCATCGATGTAAAAATGTGTGCCACATGGATGCGCCTTAATGACATCACTGAAGCCGATATTCCTCCCTTCATTGAAACCGTGCCTTATGGAGTGGCGGAATTGGAGCGTCTACGCAACAACGGCTATATGGAAACCACCAGGGTAAAACTATGAACCAGACTACGCTGCCATCGCCGCTCGCCGGCTTGAAAGTTCTCGATATGTCGCGTGTTCTGGCCGGTCCGTTCGCCGGCCGCATGCTCTGTGATCTGGGTGCAGACGTCGTCAAGGTAGAGCCACCGGAGGGCGATGTCACACGACTATGGGGTTCAGTGATCTGTAACGTCTCCGGATACTACGCTCAGCAGAACTCCGGCAAACGGAACATCAGCATCGATCTCAAGCAGAGTACGGGTGTCAGCTTGTTGAAGTCGTTGGCCTCCAAGGCAGACATTCTCATCGAGAATTTTCGGCCGGGCGTGATGGATCGCTTTGGCCTTGATTACACGACGCTGGCGGCGCTGAATCCCGGCCTGATCATGTTGTCGATTTCCGGCTTTGGGCAGACCGGCCCGGAACGGGAACGAGCGGCGTACGCGCCCGTGGTGCACGCTGAAATCGGTTTCCTGCAACGACAAGCGGAAATTGCTCACTCATACCCGGTTGATCTGGCTATCTCGGTGGCAGACACCAACGCCTCACTGCATGGCCTGGTCGGCATACTGGCAGCGCTCCATCTTCGCCACTCGACCAACAAGGGCCAACACATCGACATCGCCATGGTCGATGCGAGCATCGTCACCGACGACCGCCTTCACTATCAGATCGAACCAGGCGAGGGTAGCCAGCCACAACCCAACGAGGTTTGGCAGACTGCGGCAGGGCCACTGATGCTCGCCGGCGACTTTCGATATCTGTGGCGCCTGGTAGCAAAGTACTACGGGGCGACCGACGCCAATCCAGCCGCCGATCTTGAATCACGTATAACGGGCCGTCGAAGCTGGCTGAACCATTTTCTCAATGAAACCTGCTCTACACGCGAGCTTGTCCTCAAGGCTCTGGATCGCATGAACATTGCCTGGGGGGAAGTCAGAAAGGGGCCTGATGTCGTCAACCAGCCGACTGTACAACATCGTGGAACGCTCACCGAGGTAACCTACCCGGATGGCTCTGTGCGTCGTATTCCGCAGTCTCCGTATCGATTTTCCGCAGCCAGCTCGATCGTTCGAGGACCTGCACCTGGATTGGGACAGCACAACATCAGCGTGCTGAAGGATTGGCTCGATATGGAGGACAAAACCATCGCCGGTTTTGCCTCCGTGCTTGTCACCGAGGCCTGAGGGTTAGCCTTGATTCGACAATAATCGGTAAAGCTGCAGGAGCGGTCTCCTGGTGGGAGCGGTCTCCTGACGATTGTTGGGATCATCGAAGATCGCGATCAGGAGATCGCTCCCACAAAGTCACGGAGCCAACGGTTCGCGACATTCTTTCCAGTGAATCGCTCCGAAGCTCTGAAACCCCTGCGCAGCATTTTCAGTTGCGTAATGTTTGTCCACTTGAGGTTAGCTGCCGGTATACACGGGCTCGCGCTTTTCGAGAAACGCACGCATCCCCTCTTTCGCATCGTTGGTGCGGGAACACATGAGCTGATTGCGGTTTTCAATCGCCATCGCCGCTTCAAGGCCGCCCGCATCGATCGCCATGCTCAGCCCTTCCTTGGTCAAACGCAGCCCCATGGGTGACGTCCGCAACATGTCGGTGATATAGGGTTTCGCCGCATTGACCAACTCGGCATCCGGCACCACCTCTGATACCAGCCCACAAGCCAGCGCACGCGGTGCATGGATGAATTTCCCGGTGAGCATGAGTTCCGAGGCAATCGACGTGCCAACCAGACGAGGGAGAAAATAACTCGATCCCATGTCACACGCCGACAGGCCGATCTTGATGAACGCAGCATTCATGCGTGCGCTCTCGCCGGCAATTCGTATGTCCGACGCCAGCACAAAGGAAAATCCGCCCCCGCACGCTGGACCATGGATCAGTGACACGATGGGCTGCGGACAGCGGCGCATGCGGATGTAGACTTCGGCCAGATAACCCTGAAAACCCATCCCACCGCCAAACGGCACATAGTCTCCCTCGTTCTTCCGCGCACTACCCTCCTTGATATCGAGGCCGGCACAGAACGCTCGACCCGCGCCACGCATGACCACAATGCGCACCGATTCGTTTTCATACAGGCTGCCGAAGTAGTCCCGCAGCTCGGTGACCATCTTCGTGGTGATGGCGTTCAGACTTTCCGGTCGATTCAGCGTCAGCCAATCCACTGCTCCCTGCTTTTCGATGTTGATCGTTTCGTAGCTCATTTGTGCTCCCTGAGTGTTTTTAACCTTGATTCGACAATAATCGGTAAAGCTGCAGACGCACAACCCATCCCGGCGATTGGCAGCCCTCTCCGCTCCAGGAACGGTCGCTGACCGCGATGGGGTTCGCGATCAGGAGATCCCACATACATTGGGAATCGTGACTTTGTGGTCTCCTGGTGGGAGCGGTCTCCTGACCGCGATTGTTGGGAACATCGAAGATCGCGATCAGGAGATCGCTCCCACAAAGTCACGCAATCCCGACCTGCTCTCCAGTCAATCGTTCCAAAGCTCTGAATACCCTGTGCAGTATTTTCAGTTGCGTAATTTATGTCCAATTGAGGTTAAGAGGTTCCGTGCAGATGATGACTCATCTCGACAATCTTCAGATCTGGATGCGTTGACCCGGTTGGGGAATCGTAGCCTTCGCCCCCGCTTCAGTCGTCAACCGGAATTGTAATGCTTGCATAGCCGTCAACTCGCCATGGACAAGACAGACCGGCGGTCGATTTTCGATCGCTTTGTACCAACGCAACAGATCATCGTAGTCACCGTGCGCTGAGAGGCCACCGATCGTATGTATTTGTGCGTTGACTTCAATTTGCTGGCCATGAATTCGCACACGTTCGGCGTGATCGATCAGCGCACGGCCGAGCCCACCGGGTGGCTGAAAGCCGGTAAAGAGGATGTGATTACGGGCATGCGGCAGCGCGGTGCGAAGGTGGTGGAGGATGCGACCACCGCTGCAGGTGCCACTGCCGGCAATGATGATGGCCCCAGCCTCGATCTGATTGACGATTCTGGATTGCGCGGCTGTCCGGGTGAAATGGACATTTGGCAGTCGCGGCATGTGGGTAAAGCCTTTGCGCAGGCCAAACGCTTCTTCGTCAAAGAGGTGACCGTGATTCCAGTACACCTCACTCGCTTCAATGGCCAGCGGACTGTCGAGGAATATGTGCCAGCGATCCAGTCGCCAATCCTTGGCATGGTTGCCCAGGTGATAAAGAAACTCCTGACTGCGCCCAACTGCAAACGCCGGCACCACGATGTTGGCGCTGCTGGCGTCAAGATCACGGATCAACTCGCCCAACTCCTTGATTGAACGATCACGGTCTTTGTGTCGCCGATTACCGTAGGTGGACTCCATCAACACCAGGTCTGCAGTCGTCGGGCTTTCTGGATCGCGCAGAATCGGCGATGCGTATTGTCCAAGATCGCCGCTGAAGACAATTCGACGCGTGATTTCGCCCTCGGTGGCCTCGATCTCGACCACCGTCGAACCGAGGATGTGGCCGGCATCTAAAAAGCGAGCCTTGACGTCCGGTAAGACCTCGAACCATGCATGGTAAGGATGACTGACAAAATGAGGCAATGTCCGTTCGACATCTTGCAGGTTGTACAGCGCCGTCTCTTCAACCCTTGCTTCACCTCTTGCATCCCCTCTTGCTTCACCCCGCCCATGTCCCGTCGCGTGACGAGCTCTGCTTGCAGCGAGGTGCGCGGAGTCACGCAATAAAATTGACGCAAGCAGACGGCTTGCCTGCTGTGTATGGATGGAACCTCGGAAACCACGCCGGACGAGGAGTGGCAGACGACCACAATGGTCGATGTGGGCGTGACTCAGAATGACCGCGTCAATGTCACGCGCCACGAAAGGGAATGGTTCAGCGTTACGCGCGTCCTGCGATCGGCCACCTTGAATCAGCCCGCAGTCCAGGAGAATGGTGCGAGGACCCACTCTCAGGATGTGGCACGAACCGGTCACCTCTGTTGCTGCACCAAAGAACTCGATGTGCATTGGCGTTACCCCTCAACTTCGAAGTCCACAGTCATCAAGACAGCGTCCATAACGTTGCATTTATTCAATCGTCGATGCATTTTGACAACTGAAATGACTAACTTGTGAGCAACACAAGTCGACTCTGCAACTTTTATCTCGACCAATTTTACATGCTCGTCACAGTACCCGTTTTTACCGTCGGATAGACTGCCTCGCGCTGACGTTCCGGGTAGAATTCGCAACGACAGCGTTTTGGACAGACCGCGCCGATTTCAATTTCACGCGTCGGCGAACCTGAAGGATATGGTATGAAACCTTGTTCACATTTGATTCAAGAATTACAGACCCACACAAAAGCGGTTCTAAGCGCACTGCTTTTTATCACTGTCAGTTCGTTTTTGATGACACCACAGGCGGCTGAACCAGCCGTCGATCCTCAATTTGAAATCGAGCGTTACCAGATACAACCAGAAGATGTTCTGGATGTATTCGTCTGGAAAGAAAAGGAATTAACCAAGAAAGTTACCGTCCAACCCGACGGTGGCATCAGCTTGCCGTTGATTGGCAACATCAAGGCTGGTGGGCGAACAACTTCGGACGTGCAGAAATCCATCACCACGGCGCTGCAGGAGTACATACCGGATGCAGTGGTCACTGTTTCCATCCGCGAACTGAAGGGAATGCGAATTTACGTTTCCGGCAAGGTCAACACACCAGGTCAGTTCGAGATCGGCCGCTACATAGACGTGTTGCAGGCCCTGGCCCTGGCCGGTGGCCCCAATGCTTTCGCGGATGCGAATAACATCACCATCCAACGTCGAAACGGTACGAAGGTTGAAGTGTATAAGTTCAATTACGGGCAGGTACACAAAGGGAAGAAACTCGAACAGAACATACTGCTCAAGCCGAACGATATCGTGATGGTGCCATGAGCATAACCTGCAGGGATCAAAGGAACGCGCAGACCATGAAGACATCAATACACCAACCACTCAAGCCAATCGTCATCGCGGCGGCGTTGCTCCTGGGTAGTCATACCGCCAATGCTGCGTGGGATATGTATCCTTCTTTCACAGCTGAAGCCGGCGTAGACGACAATGTGCGACTTGACTCGCAAGGCGAGGAAAAAGCAACCACCGCCGCGCTTGAAGGCCGGTTAACTGTCCGAAACGTGTCAGAAACCCACCTCGTTCAAGCAATCGCTGCCGTGCGACAGTCGGAGTATTTCGGCACCGACGTCAAAGGTGGCACCACTGGTGTGGCCACCATCACCGCGAACAAGCGAACAGAGCGCATCACCTACGGCTTTCTTGCCAACTACACGAATCAACCATTACTCCGTTATGGTGTCATCGATATTCAGTCAGGCAGACTGATCGGTACGGCAGAATCGTTCGTTGTGAATAGCGGAGTCCTGAATGAGGTCAACCCGGATCTCGATATAGGCTTTGTGGAGGAACAGATCCGGCGTAAAGCGATTTACCTCTCGCCGAATATCAGCTATCAGGTTTCAACCCGCTCTAATGTTCAAATCTCCGGTCGATTCAACGATGCCAAATACGATTCGACTGGCGATCAGCTTGGTCTGGAAGATAGTCAAGGCTATGGGGTCAGCGCCACATACAGTTACGAGGTGAGCGAACGAACCAGTTTGCTCGCGACAGTGGCCGCAGATTACTTTCGGCCCGATCGATCAGCGGATTCGGATCGTTATGACACGACTGTAGGCATCTTGCGCAAGCTGACCGATCGCACCCGGTTCCAGGTCGAGGTTGGCGTCGGCCAATCGGATACAAAAACCGGCAGCAAGGACACTACCATTGTCTACCGCGCATCCCTCGACCATCGTCTGGAGCGCGGTCAGCTTGGTTTGTACGCCTCCAGAGACTCATTCCCCACCGGCTATGGGAACATCGTCGAAACTGACCAGCTGTCTGCGGAACTACGTTATTCGCTCACTGAAAGATGGGATGCACAAGTGCGAGGTTCGTACACGTCAACTACCTCGGATCTCGATGCCGCGCTCCGGTTCAATGATGCAGATTACGCGAACATAGAAAGCCGGCTCGGCTATGCACTAACTCCAAACTGGAAGGTTGGCGGTGCCTATCGATTCAGTTGGACTGACCGACAAGTCGATCCGGATACCGCACAGGGCAATGCTGTATTCGCTTTTGTCAGTTACACACCCCAACGACCCTTCTGAGCCGAACTACGGGAATAAATATGGTATCCGCACCGGCTGATCTTGACCTGAATGACTACCTGAACGTCCTGAAACGACGCAAGTACCACTTTGCCATACCGTTTGCGCTGGTGATCGTCGTGGCCGTCTTGCTGGCCTTCCTGCTTCCGCCCCGCTTTCAATCCGAGGCCACTCTGCTGATCGAAAGGCAGACCATTCCTCACGGCATTATTAAAACAACGGTCACCGGATTTGTGCAGGAACGCATCCAGCAGATCACGCAGACTATCTTGACGTACGACAGCTTGATCGCCCTGTCTAAGGAGCACGGTGTTTACACCGATCTGATGGAAGCCGACCCTGGCAGTGCAACCCGGAAGATCAGGGAGGATTTCTCCATCAAAATGCTGGATGTCAAGGCGAGCGATCCTAATGAGCAGGGAACACGGGAAGCGACCATCGCCTTTACCGTGGGCTTCAAGGCCGCTACGGCCGAAACCGCCCAGGCGGTCGCCAAGGACCTGGCCAATCGATATCTGGAAAAAAACGAACTGCAGCGGAAAGCACAAACCGAAAGGGTTTCAGCGTTCATCGGCGTCGAAGCTGACAAACTCAGCGTCGAGATCACAGGCCTCGAAGCCCGCATCGCGGAATTCAAGAAGCTCGAGCAGAATAATCTCCCAGAGGTCCTCGCGCTGAATCGGTCTCTCTATGAAAAAGCCGAAGAGCAAATAGAAGCTACCCGTGATCGAATTCGAGATGTCGAAGGTCGTATCGACAACACCAGCGCTGAACTCGCTGTCATCCCGATGTTCGAAGATGTACGCACAGACGGTGGTGGTCTGGTCCTCAGTTCGCAGGACCGCATGAACGGACTGGTTGCTCAGTATGTGCGCGCTACCGCACGGTACT
>JAYSTS010000387.1:0-30152 GCA_043719475.1 Gammaproteobacteria bacterium
AGAGAGCCTTTACAAGGCGCTAGCACCTGGAGCCAAGCCGCGATTCGATACCGTCGTTCGAGTCGCCCGCGCACTAGGGGTGCGCCTTATCGCGCAGCCGGTCAAACAGGCGTCCTAGCCGTGCACCCAACAACGCAGTGCATCGGACCCGCTGGGAGTTCACGCCTTTTGCCGGAGGCAAAAGTCGCGCCCACCCATCGGTCCGCTGACCGCAGACGTTGGGCGACCTGAGATTTACGCTAGACACATATACGCCTTAGACGTATATTCCGCGCATGCTCACCGTTGTCGAAACCCTCCTTTTCCAGCGCCAGTGGCCTCGATACTGGACTGAAGAAGAAAGGGGAGCCTTCGCTGCGTATATTGCGGAGCACCCTACTGCCGGAGATGTCGTGCCCGAATCTGGTGGTATTCGCAAAGTCCGCTGGGGTAGAGCAGGTTCGGGCAAGTCTGGTGGTGTTCGGGTGATCTACTTCACTCGGACAGCGGTAGGTGAAGTTGTCTTACTCACGCTGTACGCCAAAGCAAAGACAAACAATCTTTCCGGACCAAAGTTGAAGGAGATTCGCCGTGCCCTCGAAGACTAGACCCATGAACAAGACGGAACTTGCAGGCTACGAAGCCAAACGTGATCTCGCGGCTGAACTTCTGCGATCCGTGAAGGAAATGAAGGCTGGACAAGTCCACGTTGTGTCCTCACCTGTTATTGAAGCTCGTCAGAGGACTGGCCTTTCACAGTCGCAGTTTGCAGCGCTCATGGGCGTTTCCGTCCGTACGCTTCAAGGCTGGGAGCAAGGTCGCAAACAGCCCAGCGGTGCCGCACGTACTTTGCTGGCCATCGCCAGTACCAATCCGAAGGCACTGTTGGCTGTTGCGGGTAGGTAGTCCCTTTTGCACGATGCGCCCAACAATGCAGTGCATCGGACCCGCTGACCGCAGACGTTGGACGGCACAGTAGCGACCGACCGCTATCGACCCATTGCTGCCTTTCAGCCACGCCCGATATGCTACCCAGATCAGCCATCACTGAGGATTCAGATGAATTGGGAAGCGATCAGCGCTGTTACGGAGCTTGTTGGTGCGACGGGCGTGTTCGCGTCGCTGTTCTATCTCGGATCGCAGATCCGACAGAACACCCGATCGGTGAGAGCGTCAAGCTACCACGCGGTTGTCGCAAACCTCTCACAGCAATCGTCCGCATGCAGCCGTGATCCGTTGCTCTGTGAGCTGGTGGTTCGTGGCCAAGGGGATTTCTACGCACTGCAGCGAACGGAGCAGATGCAGTTCGCGCTCTTCCTCGTTGCCGTTTTTCGGGGGTACGAGGACATCTTCTACCAATACCGCAACGGCATGCTTGACGAACCGGTATGGCCGGGCTGGTCGAACTCGATGACCCGCGTATTCTGGCAACCTGGCGTCCAGGTCTGGTGGCCCAGTTGGCGCCTGGACTGTCATGCCAATTTCCGCGAGTTCCTCGAACGCTCGCATGCCCCTGCGAGCCCAGCCGTTCCCGGGTATCTACCAGTAGATCCGACAGGAGCAGATGCCGATAGGTAATTCAAACGGCCTCTTCCACGGTCATGCCCGGTAGGGGCTTACAGCGTGAGTTCGCAGCATTCGGCGTGCAATGTAATCGCCCGACCATCAGTTACGAAACAGTGTGGAAAATTTGAATGCGACCATCCGCTAATGGCCGGAAGCAGACATGGTGAATCATACGAGGTTCCGTCCAACAATACGCGGCACTGGACCCACCGCGTGTTCACGCCTTTTGCTGTGCGCAAAAGTCGCGCCCACGTGCCGGGCCAGTGAGCGCAGGCGTTGGGCCTCAATTAACAGAGCCCTCATGCCCTCACCGAGCAAAAACGCCATTCCATGAAGCCGCGCATTACAGTTGTTACCCTCTGTGTTGATGACTTGGTGAGGGCCGTACATTTCTATCGCGATGGTCTGGGACTACCCACGCAAGGCATCATTGGCAAAGAATTCGAATTCGGGGCTGTTGCTTTCTTTGATTTGCAGGCTGGTTTGAAACTCGCACTTTGGCCGCGCAAGAGCCTTGCACATGATGCAGGCATTTCGATAGGCATTCCAAATTCCACCGAACTCTCTATTAGTCATAACGTTTCGTCCGCTATGGAGGTCGATGCCGTTATGGAGCAGGCAAGGCGCGCGGGCGCCGTTATCGTCAAACCAGCACAGAAAACTTTTTGGGGCGGTTACGCTGGCTATTTTAAAGACCCAGACGAGCATCTATGGGAGGTCGTGTGGAACCCACAGTTGCTGCCCGAGGAATGAGGCCCAACCCGGCAGCCGAGAAGGACGCTTCGCGGCAAAACCGCTCACGACTCTCACTTTTATGATGGGCGCTGAATAAAACCTCGGTCCAGCAAAGAGAAAAAAGATGCACGGCCAGCCTCCGGTAATCATTGAACCCTACGATTTGGCTTGGCCAGGGAAATTCGAAGATGAAAAGCAGATGCTCGCGATGGTTCTCGGACCTTGGCTTGTCGCTCCGATCGAGCACATTGGAAGCACGGCAGTTCCAGGCCTACCTGCCAAGCCGGTAATAGACATCATGTGCGCCGTTCGTGACCTTCCTTCTTCAAAAAAATCAATCAATGCGCTGAAGCCTCTTAGCTATTGTTACTACGATTATAAGTCTGAGGAGATGCACTGGTTCTGCAAGCCAAGTGACCTGGAACGCACCCATCACTTACATCTCGTTCCCTTCGAAAGTCAGCTTTGGCGGGAACGACTCGCTTTCCGAGATCGCCTAAGAAGCGATGAGAAGATTCGCCAGGCATACAAGGAACTGAAGCTTCGACTGGCGATGGAGTTCAGGGAGGACCGTGAAAGATACACTGATGCGAAGACGGCCTTTATCAAATGTGTTCTTGGGAGATCATGAATTTGACGATCAAGACTAAAAACACTTCCTCAATCCGAACAAAAAGCACCGTATAAGTACTCAAAAGAGTGTGCGTTTTTGAAAGCAAATTCCTTTGAATGAACAACAACTTCTGGAGGCACCTAAATGACCAAACGACTAGTGAACCCGCTGAGCCTTTACGACGGCAGTGCGATGGGTTTGTCTCACGGCGCAGTTGACGAAGAAAGCGGCTTGTTATTCATATCGGGACAAGTGGCCTGGGATCTTCAGCACCTGGTCACCGACGATTCAGTCGCCGGCCAATTCAGCCTCGCCCTGGAAAACCTCCGAACAGTCCTGACCGACGCTGGCGCCAGCGTGGACGACCTTCTGCATATGAGGATCTACGTACGTGGAGAAGTTGAGGACCATATGGAAGCTGTGGCGCCTATCTTGTCGAGCTTTCTTGGCACCTCACGCACGGCGATTACCGGAATCGGGGTCTCCTCTCTTGCATCCAGAAGGACACTCGTAGAAGTCGAGGCTGTGGCTCGACTGCAGCGACCTTGATACCTGGGTCTGCCGCTGTCGTTTGCCTCTGGCGCGCCACCTCGTGTCGCCGCTGGTGACTCGTCGCCGAAGAAACCGGGTGGCGTGTCAACATCATGATCTCTGACTCACCTCACCGCCGCCCATACGGCATATAACGGGTCACCGAACGCATTCGGTCTAGGACACAGTTTCATCTGCGGATCGTCATAACACCCAGCCAGTTGAAAATATCTGCGCACCACCTGGCATCGCTGGTCCTCATCCATAGCCAACCAGCCGCGGATCACCTTGGTTGGGAAACAGCGGTTGGAAAACGTGCACACCACCAATCCACCGGTTCTCACAACACGGGCTACCTCTTGCAACACGTCGATCGGCCGAACGAGATAGTCAATGGACACACAACAGGTGGCCGCATCAAAGTAATCGTCGGCAAACGGCATGGATGTGTCAACGTTGAGATCGTGCACAACGGATGAACTCGCCTGCGCATTGGCGCTGAGCTCACGCTGGTTCATCCCGAGCACAACCAGTTCGGGTGGTGCGCTGATGAAATGGGAGATCCACGAAGACATGAAGTCGAGCACGCGACGCTGCGAACCTTCGCCGTCAATACCTAGCTCACGATACAACTGTCCAACCGCCCGGATCGCCTGATCGTCTATGTGGGTGACGAGTCGATCCGGTTGGTAGAAAGTTGTGTCGGATGATTCATCGCTGCGCCCGAAAAATCCGGCCGGAAATTCATCGTGCGGGTCCTGGTGATCAACCATTCGTGCTGTCCTCAATCATGGCGTGCCGCAGCATGCTGCCCAGCAATCGTGGCGGGGACGTTGCCAGACTACGCGTGTGGCATCAAGCGCCATGCTGTTGGCAGCAGTTGTGTACAGAAAGCATGCCGTCAGCAGAAACCTGCCAAAATTAGTTGTAGATTGTTGCAGTCTGCGCAACGGAAGATCATGAGGCTGCACCGGACGACCAGGGGAAACCACTGTGCCAGAAAACGCTGATCCGATAAGTGACCCGAAAAATGGCCCGCTAAATAGCGCACCCTCTCGACGAGTGGACCCGCGCCGAGTCAGCGATGTATTCGAGGCGCCTGACCTTGCGCAGCCTGGTTTTGTGCTGTCTGCGAAGGAACGCGAATTTTTTATCGAACACGGCTTTCTCATCAAGCCACAGCTTGTGTCCGATAAATTGTTGAAACCGGCGATGGACCATATCTGGTCGCATCTGTTGCAAGTTGTCCCGGTACACCCTGACACCGACTGGCGTCTGTCTCGTGACGATCGCAGCACTTGGGTGAATCCCCAGTGGGCCGTGATGCCACCACACCCTGAGTCGGGTCCTTATCAAGGTCGTCAGCCCGTCGAGTACCAGGGCCGTATCGTCAAGATGCACGACATCGGCGCTGAAGAATTCCTGCTCCAGTTGTTACCCCGTAACGAACACGTGGTGGCGGTTGCTCAAGCGCTCCTGTCAAGGTCGCTCCGCCCGATTAGCCGCACACGCGGCGTCTACCCCGTCTTTCCGAGTCGCGATGCCACAGACCCGTCCGGCACACGACGAATCAGCGGTCGCGCCCTCGGGCCACATACCGATCAGGTGTGCCAACAGTTGAATGCCTGTCTCTACCTGGAGGACGTACATGCGCGCAGCGGCGGATTCACGGTCTATCCCGGCAGTCATCGGCGCCTGTTCCAGGCGCACACACACGAATCCAACTACTCGCCATTACCGAACTACGACGAGACCGTGCGGTCTGTAGTGCAGGACACCACGCCACTGGAATTGGTCGCACCACGTGGTTCGGTGATCTTCTGGCATGGTCGGCTGTTGCACTCGGCTGGCATTCACGTGGGGGATGACATCCGCTGGGCCGCTTTCGCCGATTTTACGGAGGATCGCCTGGTACTCGATGACGATGAACATCGAAGGCTTGGCCAGTTCGAATGGTTCAAGGACGCCAAGCTGTTCAGCGACGACGCGCCGGTGACGACAGACATGTGGCGGCACTGGCGCCTCGTGTGCGAGTAGTCGAAGTGAACCTCGAGCAGCTCGCTCCAAAAAGCGGATCAAACCCGGTTTGATCCAAAGAGGACAACGTTTTTGCAGACACTGGCACTCCGGATACTCACGTGTGTGACGCTGTTGTCGACGGGCGCGATGGGTGGATACCTCTTCGGGCGCGATTCCAGTCAGGGCGATATGGCCCAGGATCACCAGCCGTCCGATCCCACCCAGTCGCTGCCTCAGACCGACACCCACGCAATGCGTGTCAAAGAAAGAACAAGTACGACAAGTGAAGCACCACAAACAAGCGATAACACGCCAGGTGGTTCACTGTTAGATAGCGAACTGGAGCTGCTTCAGAAGATCCGCTCACTCGATCGCGATGCCTTGATTGTGCTCATGAACAACAGCCCCATCGCCGGTAAGACCATCAGCTGGGCGATGACTCGCCTCTCTGAACTTGATCCGCAAGCAGCGTTTGACCTGGTAATGGGTAATCGGAAGTACGAGCGCTGGTTGTCTGAGGTCTTTGTTACGCTTTCCCGATCCGATCTGGACAGCGCGGTTGGCATGGTAGACCAACTGCCAACGCGTCTGCGCAAAACCGCCACACAAGCACTTCTCATGGGTGTTCCGGCGACGGATCTTGTGGACTTTCTGGCCTTGCAGAAACTGCTCGGTTACGTCGACCGCTCAGATTCCATACTCGCCGGCTGGGCCGATCGAATGATGGAAACAGACCCCGAGCGAGGTTGGAATCAGCTGCTTGCTCGTGGCATCGAGAACAAATTCGACCGATCCAACTTTTCGATCTACACCTACGTCTGGTTCTTGCATGATCCGAAAACCGCTCTTGATGCAATCACGTCCATGGATAATCCAGCCCGCAATGACGCGATCGCCTTGCTGAAATCATCGCTGGGTAGTACGGCCCCTGAACTGGTGATCAAGTGGCTATCCAATCAGGATCGCGCACTCCAGGACGAGTTGATGCCGCACCTGTTGGGCCAATACGCCGATGCTGATCCACACGCTGCCCTCGGTCTGGCAGCGAACTTGTCGGGTGAACTGCGGTCAACGGCAGAGCGGAACATCGTCCGTAACTGGGTGGGATCAGATCCTCGCGCCGCAATCGACTGGGTTCTTGAAGATCGGCAGCAGCCGGACATGTCGGACCGATTCAAAGAAGCCGTCAGACTGTTCGCATTTCATGAACCGGAGGGCGTCGTTGCCTGGGCGACATCGATCAGCGAGCCAGATCTGCGGGAAGCCGCATTGGTCAGCATTGCCACAACAGGTGAAGGGCCCTACGTGCGCCCCGAAACTTCGCTCGCTGCGGCTGCGGTGATGGAGGACCCGGTCAACCGAACGAGATTGGCTCGCGCCGCGTACTTGATGTTGCAGAAGCAGGATGAGTCGGCGTCCAGGAAAGTCGCAGGTGAACATTTCAGTGGAAAGGAACTCGCGGAGATCACAGCGCGCGTCGACTCCAAGTAAGCGAACTCCGGCTGGATCAGCACTGGCAATCAGATCACCCGAGTCCACTGCCGCCAATGCGCCGTGCCGCTGCATCAAAGCCAGATGGCTCAGTAACCAGTCAATTAAGGTCCATCGGTGTGCCGTAAGCGCGAACCACCGAAACATCTCCAAACGGATCGGGCGCGGAGCCCATAAGCAATCTTTTAAAACTAAACCTGCAAAAAACGCATCGTGCACGCCCCCGAGGTCGACGGGGCTCTTCATCAATACCCTGCGTGATTAAAACCTGCGTCATCAAATCCGCGTCACTCACTGCAGCATGAATTACCATCGTGTTTTGTCTTCAGAGCTTTCCATGCCTCACGTACTCGCCGGCAAGCCAGTCCCCCCGGACATGCTGATGGATGTCAGCGCGCTGTTGACCGCCTACACCCATACACCCGATCCGAGCATCACGGCCCAGCGTGTGGCCTTTGGCACCAGCGGGCATCGTGGTAGTGCATTCGACAAGAGTTTCAACGAGGCGCACATCCTTGCGATCTCTCAGGCGGTGTGCGAATTCCGCGCGTTACAAGGCATCACCGGTCCTCTCTTCATCGGCAAGGACACCCATGGCCTCTCCGACCCCGCGCAGCGCAATGCCATCGAAGTGCTGGCCGCGAATGGCGTCACCACCGTACTGCAGTCGGACAACGGCTTTACACCAACCCCGGTGATCTCGCATGCAATCCTCACTCACAACGCTGACCCTTCCGCTGCGCGTGCAGACGGACTGATCATCACGCCGTCACATAATCCACCGCAGGATGGTGGCATTAAGTACAACCCGCCACATGGTGGCCCGGCAGATACTGACGTCACGAACTGGATCGAAAATCGTGCCAATGATCTGCTGATGGAAGGCAACGCCAGCGTGCAGCGCCTGCCGTATGCACAGGCGATCAAGGCGCCTTGTGTGTCCGAGCGGGACTTCGCCCCGAGTTACATCGACGATCTCGACGCAGTGATCGACATGGACACCATTCGCAAGTCAGGATTGAAGATCGGGGTCGACCCCATGGGCGGCGCAGCCGTTGCCTACTGGCAGCGCATCGCCGCACGTTTCGGGCTGGATATCAATGTCGTAAATCCACGCGTCGATCCCACCTTTGGCTTTATGACACTGGATCACGACGGGGAGATCCGGATGGACTGCTCGAGCCCATGGGCTATGGCGGGCCTTGTCACTCTCAAGGATCGCTTCGACATCGCTTGGGGAAATGACGCGGACGCGGACCGCCACGGCATCGTCTCGCCTTCGGTTGGCTTGATGAATCCGAATCACTATCTCGCCGTGGCGATTCAGTATCTGCTCGCACATCGGCCGCAGTGGGCACACGCTGCAGTCGGCAAAACACTCGTGTCGAGCAGCATGATCGATCGTGTGGTGGCCAGTGCTGGCCGTACTCTGCTCGAAGTGCCGGTGGGTTTTAAATGGTTCGCACCCGGGCTTGCCGATGGCAGTCTGTGTTTTGGAGGAGAAGAAAGCGCAGGTGCGAGTTTTCTTCGTCGCAGTGGAACCGTCTGGACCACTGACAAGGATGGCATCATCCTCGGCCTGCTCGCCGCAGAGATTACCGCGGTCACCGGCAAGAACCCGGGCCAGCACTATCTTGCGCTGACGGCGCAACATGGCACTGCGCACTACATTCGGATCGACGCCCCCGCTACACCAGAGCAAAAACGTGGGTTCAAACAACTCACCGGTGACAAGGTCGCCGCCACAACGCTGGCCAGTGACACAATCACCGCGAAACTGACCCACGCGCCTGGCAACGGGGCCAGCATCGGTGGGTTGAAGGTCACGACCGACAACGGCTGGTTTGCCGCACGGCCCTCCGGCACCGAGGACATCTACAAAATCTACGCAGAAAGTTTCACCAGCGAAGATCATCTGCAGCAAATCGTCGAGGAAGCCCGGTTGATTGTCACCGCAGCGCTGCGCTGAACCATGGCAGAACCGTTCAAAAATCTCATCAACACCACTCTGGTACAGCAGGCGGCCGAACGCTTCCAGCAAGTTGCACCTGACTTTGATGGTGCGCACTTTGCACGACTGGCTAGCGACGGCCTGGAGTCGCTGGAGATGAAAGCCCGCGCACTGCACATCTGTGAGGCACTGCAAGTCACCCTACCCACCGACTTCAATCAATCTGCGGGTATTCTGGAAGCCGCCCTGGCGCCTCCTGAACCGGGTGAATCGATGGTCCAGCTGCACGGCCTGACAGAGGGTCTGCGTGGCTGGATACTCTGGCCGGTAGGCGAATACATCGCTCGTTGCGGTCTACCGCACCCCGTGCGCGCGCTGCAGACGTTGCACGCGCTGACCCAGCGCTTTACGGCAGAATTTGCCATTCGACCCTTTATCGAACATCACCCGGAGCTGAGTTTCACCACCTTGAAATCCTGGGTTGACGACAGCAGCGCGCATGTTCGTCGGCTTGTCAGCGAAGGCAGCCGACCCCGACTGCCGTGGGGACAACAACTGAAATCCCTGATCAAGGATCCAAGCCCAACATTGCCGCTGTTGCACGCACTACAGGATGATCCAAGCCCCTACGTACGGCGAAGCGTCGCTAATCATCTCAACGACATCGCCAAGGACCACCCCAAGGTGATAACACAGTGGCTGAAGCTCCACCTGCCTCAGGCTTCCGCTGAACGTCGTTCGTTGCTCAAACACGCCAGTCGCACCTTGATCAAAGCCGGTGATTCGAGTGTGCTCAAGGCCTGGGGACTGGGCGGCAACTTCGTCGGGCAGGCCGTCTTGAAACTGACACCAACACGGGTGCGCCTGGGCGAGCAGGTGCAGCTGTCGTTGAACCTCCAATCCAGCAGCAAACGCGACCAGAGCCTTGCCATCGACTATGCCATCCACCATGTCAAAGCCGATGGCGGTACCAGCCCCAAAGTGTTCAAGGGATGGGTGTTGCAGTTGCCGGCAGGCGGGACAAAAAAACTCGAAAAAGCCCACTCGATGCGGGAGATCACCACTCGCCGTTATTATGCTGGCCGTCACAAGGTTACGGTTCAGATCAATGGTCAGGTGGTCGCGGAAAGCAGCTTCATGCTGTCGATGCCGGTAAAGTAATTACGAGGATTCTGTCCTGCATAAACCTCTGATAGACAAAAATTACGCAACCGAAAATTCTGCGCAGAGGTATTTAAAAGCTACGGAACGATTGACTTGAGAGAAAGTCGGGATAGCAGCAGAAATCAAACCGTAAAGTCACAGCCAATGAAGTTGGCAGATTCAGTCATGAGACGTCGAGTAAAAGCGCCCTGTGGGAGCAATCTCCTGATCGCGAACCCTTGGTTCCGTGACTTTGTGGGGATCTCCTGATCGCGATCTTCGATTATCCCAACGATCGCGGTCTGGAGACCGCTCCTGCAGCGGAGAGGGCTGCGCGACGCCGCGATAGGTGTCGCAATGGGTTGTGCGTCTGCAGCTGAACCGACTATTGTCGAAATGAGGTTAACCCGTTCCACCAAACACATCTCTTCGAGGTAGTGCTCTGATGTTAAGTCCTTATCGCGTTCTGGATCTGACCGATGGTCGAGCCGAGCTCGCCAGTTTCATGCTGGCGGGTCTGGGCGCTGATGTGATCAAGATCGAGCCCCTAGGTGGTAGTGTTTCACGCGAGCACTCGCCGCTGGATCCCGCACAACCTCCGGGACTCCAGAGCCTGCACTTCCATGCCTACAATCGTGGAAAACGCAGCATCGAACTGGACCTGACGACCGCAGCCGGCCGCGCAGACTTTCTGGCTCTGGTAGCCACTGCGCATTTTGTGTTCGAAAACGCCGAACCCGGTGCGATGGACGCCTTGGGACTGGGTTTCACTGCATTACGCAACCTGCGACCGGACCTCGTGTACGTCGCCATTACACCCTTCGGTCAGGACGGGCCCTATGCCCATCACCTGGCAACCGATCTGACACTGTCAGCCATGGGCGGCGCGGTTGCTCTGAATGGAGAACCGGACCGCCGACCCGTCCGCATCACCGTCCCGCAGACCTGGCTCCATGCCGCAGCAGAAGCCGCACTTGCTGCGCTGGTGGCCCATCATCGTCGTTTGCAGACTGGAGAAGCGCAGTTCGTCGATGTCTCCGTACAGACCGCCGTGTTCTGGACTGGCCTGAACGCAATGACCGCACACGACATCCAGGGCCGCAACATCGAGCGCAATGGCACCGTGCTACAGCTGAGCACGCTGGTGACACCGCTGGTTTATCCGTGTGCGGACGGCGATGTGGTGCTGATCGCAACCACGGCAACCATTGTTGAGATGATTCCATGGATGATCGACAGCGGCATCATCAACCAGGCCTGGGCTGATGCAGAAGACTGGGTCACCTACGAAACCCGCATGCTCACGGGCGGTGAACTGGTTTATCCCGTGCTGACATTGCGTGAGCGCATCATTGAGTTCACACGCTCCAAGACCAAGGACGAGTTGTTCAAGGGCGGGCTGGCTCGACGAATGACTGTCGCGCCCGTGAATACCACAGCGGATGTCGTGGCGTTCGAGCAGCTTTCGATCCGTGATTTCTGGCAATCCCTGCAGATGCCAAACGGTGCCGAACTGCGAACCGCAGGCGCCTTCGTTCGCGCGTCAGGAAAGCCTGTGGCGTGGCCACGTCCAACCCCAAAAGTCGGTGAACACACTGCAGAATTGCTGCGGGAAGTCAGGTCTGCACCGGTCACCACAAGCCGCAGCCCCGTGCGAACACCTGTCAAACCTGCGAATACCAGTGCCGAATCGGCCTCAACGCTGCCGTTTGCAGGCATGAAGTTCGCCGACTTTTCCTGGATCGGCGTCGGTCCCATCACGGCGAAGACATTCGCCGATCACGGTGCACTAGTGGTGCATATAGAAAGTGAAAACCCCATCGATCGACTGAGGATGGTCGGGCCTTTCAAGGACGACATTCCCGGTGTCAATCGCTGCCAGTTTTTCGGTGCTTTCAACACCTCGAAGCGTTCATTGCAATTGAACCTCAAACATCCCGATGGGATCGCCATCGCCAAACGACTGCTGCAATGGGCTGATGTGTGCCTCGACTCATTCACCGCGGGCACCATGGATGCACTTGGGCTTGGCTATGAAGTCGCACGCAAGTTGAACCCGGGCATCATCGTCGCCAGCACCTGCCTGCTGGGTCAGACCGGCCCGGCAGCGCGCCTGAGCGGCTATGGCTACCACGCGGCTGCGATCAGCGGTTTTTATGAAGTCACGGGCTGGGATGATCGCCCCCCAGCTGGCCCGTTCAACGCTTATACCGATACCATCGCACCCCGTTTCCTGGCAACGGCCCTGATGGCCGCGCTGGATCACCGCAGGCGCACAGGCGAAGGCCAGTTCATCGACCAGGCGCAAATGGAATCTTCGCTGCATTTCCTGACCCCGGAGCTGCTGAATGTTCAGCTGACCGGCATCAATCCACGTCGCGCAGGTAATGAATCCCCTACCGCCTCGCCACACGATGTCTATCCCTGCATGGGTCGTGACGAATGGTGCGCGATCGCCGTGGAAACGGATCAACAATGGCGCGCACTTCGCGCAGTCCTCGGTTCTCCCACATGGGCGATGTCTTCCACACTGGACACACTGGCAGGTCGACGTGCGGAACAAAATCTCATCGATCGAGAGTTGTCAGCCTTCAGCATGCAGTACCCGCCGCGCGAGCTGATGAATCGGCTGCAAGCCGCAGGCGTCCCCGCCGGCATGGTGCAACGTTCCAGTGATCACATGCACGATCCTCAACTTGCACATCGTTGCTTCTTCCGCCGTCTGCAGCATCCTGAGATGGGAGAAGTGGCCTACGAGGGACATCAGTACCGTATCAGCGGCTACGACAACGGGCCGATCGCTCCCGCGCCTTGCCTGGGTGAACACTCGTTCGAGGTGCTGCAGGAGGTACTGGGTATGGAGGATGAGGCGATTGTCGAGGTGATGAGCAATGGAGCGGTGGGATGACACAGTCATTCAAACCGGCCGGGGGGAGATTTTAAATGTCAATACAACGTATTGACTAGAATTATCAACCCTGCCAAAGTGAGTCCATGGCAAGCAAAGAACAGCGCAAGACCGAACAGCTGCAGATTCGAGTTTCTGCGCAGGAAAAGGAATTGATCCAGAGACGCGCGGCTCGCGCCGGCATCGACGTGTCCAAATGGATACTTCAACAAGCGCTGCCCTCTGCTGAACAAGGCTTTCAACAGCTGTGTACAGAATTGGCCAAGAACCCTCAGGCTCGAAGTTACGTCTTCGCCGAATTGAATGACCTGCTGACCGGCCTCACCTCACAGGATTTCGGTCCAGCGCTGCAAAACCTGCCGACTTCAAAGCTCCCCGACTTCGAAATGGCTTACATCGCCGCAATGGTCGAACAGGCCGCCTCAATTCGCCAGGTCACTCCCCCTGCATGGACGGCCAGAGTCAAGGCCATCGATCAACCATGGTTCGCGTCCTCACTAATCGGTCTTCGTCTGCACCTGTTGCTGAGCTCACCGCCGCCGTTCCGCCGACGCAACATTTTTGTGGATAGTTCTATCGGAGACCGGGTTTAGTGCCACTCTCCAAGACCGACATATTGCGTTTGTTCGAGCAACTCAATGCAGAACTGGCAAGCAGGAATGTCTCTGGCGAGATCTACCTGGTGGGTGGCGCTGTGATGTGCCTCGTACACGAAGCTCGCCCGTCGACCAAGGATCTCGATGGAGTGTTCCGCCCCGTACGAGCGGTCAGGGAAGCCACGAAGAAAGTGGCAGCTGCCAATGCTCTTGCGGATGACTGGCTGAATGACGCTGTCAAGGGCTACATGAGCGCCGAGGGGGACTTCGTCCCGTTCGCGTCCCTTTCAAACCTGCAGGTTTTGACGGCAACGCCTGAATATCTGCTGGCGATGAAGTGCCTCGCGATGCGACTCGGTGAAGAATTTCACGATCAGGACGACGTGCGTTTCCTGCTGCGTTATCTCAACATCACCCGGTATCCGACTGCGCTTGAAGTCATCGCGCGCTACTACCCGATTGATCGAATACCGCAGAAAACACTGTATGCGCTCGAAGAGTTGTTGCCGGGCGACGATGTGTAACCGTCAGGCAGAACCACCGCATCACTCATCACAGAATACGACATCACCCGAAAACGATTTCACACGAATACGGGCATCACCTTTGCCTTCGGTGACAACCAGGCGTTTGCCAGGGCCGTGTTCACTGGCGCGGGTAACCTGCTCCGAAAAACAGCCGCCGATATCACCGCTGAACGTTTCGATATCCGAAACGAATCCTCCACTCGCTGGCAGCACAAGCTTCACATCACCACTCACGCTTTCAGCTTCAATCCGGGCGCCGGCGTCCAGCGAACCGCGGGCGACGACATCGCCAGAGGTCGAGCGCAAGTGCAGGTCGCGCAGGTGATCCATGCTGACGACCACATCACCGCTCACGGACGCGGCATCCAGCGAGCCAGCAAATGCCTTGATCGATACATCGCCGCTCACTGACTTGATCTGGGCATTGCCGCTCGCTCCGCCACCGTCCAGGACAACGTCACCGCTGACACTTTGCATCTCTACTTCAGTGCTAGCGATCGACGCCACCACATCACCGCTCACAGACTTGAGCCTGGTTCGGCCACTGACCTGCGTGACTTTGATCTCTGCGCTGACCGCAGTGACTTCCAGTTGACTATGCATGGGGACACGCACCACGAGATCTGCTGAACCGTCACGAATACTGAAAGAAGGCAATACAACTTCGATGCTGACATCACCATTGTCTTGCAGGACATCGAGGCGCTTCACCGCTCCACCCAGTTCGGCTTTCACGTCGACTTCCGCTCGATCCCAGCCAATCACTCTGACACTACCGCTGGTGTTGGTGATCCGCACCTGACCTTCGGGATCTGCCGCCACCCGCTTTTCCTCATCGCGGCCAGCCATCACCACCAGCGGCAGCGTCGTCAGGATCACGGTCATCAACTTGTTCATGATCTTCACAGTGAAATCTCCTCGACTGGATCGGCCGCACTTTCAAGTATGGCCAGGACACGCATTTCTTCTTGACAGGACTGCACCAACAAAACCTGTAACAAGGCGTTGCTCGGGTCCTTGCCTAAAGCACTTTCAAGTTCTTTTACCGCCTGCTGGATGGTCGTAAGGCTGGAGGCCACCTTGTTTCGCTCTTCATTGGACAGATTGGCAAGCCCCGCAATGGCTCGCTCCTCGAGCCTTGCACGCAGTGCTGAATAGTCAGCATCCACTGCCAATACTGCGGCAAGCACAACGCCGTCCACCGGTTGTTCGGCAACCACCGGCGCGACGTCAACGGACGCACGACCAATCCATAGACCAATCGCCAGGAAGCTGGTCGCGGCCGCGACCCCAAAAGGCACGATCCATCGATGACGTTGTTGAGAAGTTCTCGATCGGCGCGACACATCCTCTTTGATCGAGCGTTCAATCGATGCCCACAGATCTCGTTCCGGTGCGACGTCCTGTCGCAGCTCACGAAGACTGTTCACCACCTTTTTTGGTTCGTCGGCTTCACTCATCGCACACCTCCACTGGTGCCCTGCTTCGGGCCGTATTCAATCCGTTCACGCATCAATGCGCGGGCTCGATGCAGCTGCGCCTTGCAGGTACCTACCGCGATACCCAGCATCTTTGCCGTTTCGGCATGGTCGTAACCGTAGATGCCACTCAACACGAGCACATCCTTCGCCCCGCTCGGCAGCGATTCGATGGCCGCTTCAAGTTCCGCCGTTTCAACAGGCGTATCCAGGTTCCACTGTTCGTCAACATCGGTCATCTCCTCAATCGACTCTTCACGCCGCTCCGGTCGTCTGCGCCGCTCCAGCACCACATTGACAGCAATCCGATGCAGCCAGGTGGCAAGGCTCGCCCGCGACTCAAAGCCCGCCAGCGCCCGCCATGCCTTGATGAACGTCTCCTGCACACAGTCATCGGCAACGTCCTGATCGCGGGTCATGCGCAGGCACAGTCCGTTGACTCGTCCGACATGCTGCCGGTAGAGACGCTCGAACGCCTTGATGTCACCTGCCTTGGCGCGATCAATCCAGATCTGGTCGATTGCGACCACTGATCCCGGACCTTCTGCACCCGCAAGCGAATGTGCCTGCCGATCACCCAACCGCTAATCTCCTGATGTGTTGATCTGCTCCAACCCTTCGATGACCGTGGCAGCGGAAAGGTTTGAACCACCCACGCTGCCTCGCGGTATGCTCTTCCACACGTTTCGCCTAACTACTTTCACCTGACTACTTTCACTTACTACAGACCATCGCACAAACCAGGAGCCAGGTCGTGACCTACCTCACCGAAGAACGCCTGATGATTCAGGACGTCGCTCGCGAATTCACCCGCAAGGAAGTCCTGCCGGTGGCCAACGAGCTGGACCCGATCCAGGGCGACATCCCCATGGACCTGCGCCGCAAGATGGGGGAGATGGGCTACTTCGGTATCCGGCAGTCCGAGGAGCACGGTGGTCTTGGGCTGGGTGTGTTCGAGTACTGCCTCATTACCGAAGAACTGGCCCGAGGCTGGATGAGCGTTGCCAGCATCATTGCCCGGTCGGGCGGACTGATGGCCGTGGGAGGCTGGCCAATCGAAAAGCGCCTCGAACTGACCCGCAAGGCGACCCGCGGTGAATACCTGGCTGCCGTATCACTCTCCGAACCAAACGTCGGGTCTGACCTCGCTGCCGTGAGTTGCCGCGCCATACTCGATGGCAATGAATGGGTCATCACAGGCAACAAGTACTGGTGCACCTTTGCGGACGGCGCCGACTACATCCAGCTCCTGGCGCGGGTGGAAGCACCTGGCAGCACCGACCGACGCTACTCGGGACTACGTAGCTTCATCATCGAAAAACCACGCGGTGAACTACCGAAGGGTTGCGCCGGCTCGCCAATTCCGAAAATCGGCTACTTCGGCTGGAAGACCTGGGAGCTGGCCTTCGACGGCTGCCGGATCCCGAAGGAGAACATCATCACTGGAGGGGATTCAGAAGGGTTCAAGAACACCGTCAACTTCCTCAATGCAGCCCGTGCGCACACGGCTGCTCGTGCGATTGGTCTGGCGCGCGGCGCGCTGGAAGATGCCATGGCCTATGCCCATGAGCGTGTGCAGTTCGGCGTGCCGATTGCCGATTTCCAGGAAACCCGATTCAAGATCGCCCGCATGGCAACCGATATTGAAGCCGCCCGCCAGTTGATGTACGCCGTGGCCACCCAGATGGATGAAGGCAAGACCTGCGACACCGAGGCCTCGATGGTCAAGTACTTCGCCTCGGAAATGGCCGAACGGGTGACATCGGACGCATTACAGATTCTCGGCGGGGCTGGTTACACCAAGCTGCACGCTGTCGAACGTCACTGGCGTGACGCCCGATTGACCAAGATCTTCGAAGGCACCAGCGAGATCCAGCTGCGGATCATCTCAGATCGGTTGTTAGGTAAACCAACGACCCGAAACAAGGCCTGAGCCGCAGCTCGGCAATGCGCAACGTTTTTCACCACATCGGAAAACTACTTTTTTGACCACTACTTTTTTGACCATCTGGCCTGCAGGACTATTCACAGGTAGCATGAAAACCGTCACGACTGTTGGTAATCGATAGCCTCACTCGTTTGATCCCGCAAGGATTGGAGAAACGCAGTTTCGGGATCTGAAGTTTCGGTGAGGTGACTCCTGCAATGCCATCACAGACGTGCGATTTTGAGTCAAATTTTCGGGAGAGAATTCATGGGTAGAAAGCATTCCGCCGTAAGGCGGCAAGGCTTGTCAATGTCTGCAATTGCCATCGCATCCTTGTTCACAGGGACGCAGGGATTTGCTGCGGAATCGGGTGCCACCACTCGAGGCGTGATCGAAGAGGTCGTTGTTACAGCGACCCGACGGGAGACTGATCAACAGTCCACCGCACTTTCTGTAACCACCATCACGCCGGAACAGATCGAAAAGCGTTTCATGACCGACATTCGCGGCATCGCCGACCTGTCGCCAAACGTAGTCATGGAAAACGTCACGGGGTTCAACGCCGCAGCGTTTGCTATTCGCGGCACGGGGACCAACGACATCATCACCACCATTGATACGGCAATCGGTGTAGTGATCGATGGCATGGTGCTGGCGCACAGCCAGTCCCAACTACTCGACAGTTTCGATCTTGAGTCCATCGAAATTCTTCGTGGACCGCAAGGCACGCTGTTTGGCAAGAACACGACGGGAGGTGTGGTCAACGTACGCACCAAACGCCCCGAAATGAACGAATTCACTGGCGATGCGGTAGTTCGTGGAGGCAATCACGGTCTGCAACAGACCCAGTTTGCCGGCAACCTGCCAATCATTGAAGACATGCTCTCGGCTCGATTCGTTTACTCCAGAAACGAACATGACGGCTGGTACAAAAACGACAAGGTTCACACAATCTTTGGTACAGCGGCGCTTCCCCAGACGCCGCTCGGCTTGCCTGTTAACGGCGACGGTCGCGATCTGGGTGGTTCAGAGGTTGAGGTCGTACGTGCCAAACTGCTGTTCGAGCCAACCGACGTTTATTCCGCGCTGTTGTCCGTAGAGTGGTTCGACGACAACTCCGGTACGCCACCGGCAGTCAACGAGACACCGCGAGATGGGCTCGATTCACAAGGGATCCAGCGATCATTTCTATTCAACGCACTCGGGTTTCCCGGCATTCAATCCGCCTGCGCCGGGCGGGGCGAGAGCTGCGTCTACCACACCGGTGTGAGCTTTCGCGGTGATGGTTTGCGGATGGAAGAAGGTCACCGGACTGACAAGACCACCATCGTCCTGGAGCAGTCGCTCGACGCCGGTGCGATGAACTATAACTTGCATTTGGGCTATCTCGAGCAGAAGGAGCGGTTGCCCAGCACGTACACCGGAGAAGCATTTCCATCACTCTTCGATGCCACGCGCAACGTGGAACGCGAGCAATTCCAGGTGGAGTTCCGCACCACTTCTCAGTTCGATGGCCCATTCAACTTCACGGCCGGTGCCGGTTATTTCCTGAATGACCTGAATTGGCGTGCGATCTCGTACGTTGGCTTTACCGCGATACCATTCCTTGCGGATACCAATCGCGATACCGTTGGCGACACGCCCATCAGCATCTTTGCGCCTGGGGTTCGCTGCAACATCGAAAATATCGACGCCGCAAATGGCAGTCGCAATATCGTTCCTGGGCTCTTTGTGGGCGGCAACGGTTGCCTGTTGATCAACCCGACTGCAAACGATCGCACCAACTACGCGCCCCGCTCGCAAGATGGTGAAGCGCTCGGCATCTACTTTGATGGCACCTACGACATTAGCGACCAACTGTCAGCGACGGTCGGTATTCGCTACTCCGACGAGAAGAAGGACTTTTTCGCACCGACCGGTGCCAACCTGACTGCAGCTCAGGTTGATCTTTTCAATCGCACCAAGGGTGATGACACCCTGGACAAGGCGGTTCCGCTCAGTCAGTTCGATTTTGTTGTCGATCAGAGCGAGTCGTGGGATGGCGTCTCACTGCGAGCGGGCCTGGACTACCAGATCAACGACGATCTCTTTGCATACTTTATGTTCTCGGAGGGATTCAAGTCCGGCAGCTTTGTCGAAACCTGCGCCAGCCTGTCAAGTTGCGGCACTCCCTTCGACCAGGAAACTGCGACCCAGTACGAATTGGGAATCAAGAGCGATCTGCTCGACAAGACCCTGCGCATCAATGCATCGGTGTTTTTCCTTGAATTGCAAGATGTCGTCCGCTCTCAGGTGGTGCGCATCATCAACCGATTTGGGGATCCGGACCAGGAAACGCAGTTCAGGAACGTGGCTGGCCAGGAGAACCTGGGTTTCGAAGTCGAAACAACCTGGTATCCGACGGAAAACGTTCGCCTAACCGCCAACGCTTCCTATCTTGATTGCAAGTACAAGGAGTTCTCCACTGATCTGAACGGCGACGGAATCAACGATGATGCCACGGGACTTGAGCCAAACTTCTGTCCGGAGTATCAGCTGTACGCCGACGGTGCCTACGACATACCGATGGGCAACGGCGGAATGATCACGCTGTTCGCCAGCGTGCATCACACTCCAGAATCTGAGTATTCCGTATTCAACTCAGACTTCACCCAGCTCCAGGAGCGCACCCTGGTGAACGCCAACATCGCGTATCAGGAGCCAGGTGCTAGGTGGCGGGTCAGCCTTTTTGGCTCGAACCTGACCAACGAGATCTACCGGGTGTCTGCAAACTCTGTGGCCGGCCTGTGGAACTTCTCCAACTATGGCCCTCGTCGGCAGATCGGTGCCGAGCTGCGGATCAACCTCGGCGGAAGCTAGTTCTTAGACGCCGATCAGCGCAGCACGAGACGTCAGGAGATAGTGCGATGACAAATGAGGCCGACAATAGTCGGCCTCTTTTTTTCCTTCGCCTACTTAACCTTGATTCAACAATAATTGGTAAAGCTGCAGCAGCGGTCTCCTGGTGGGCGGTCTCCTGACCGCGATTGTTGGGATCATTGAAGATCGCGATCAGGAGATCGCTCCCACAAAGTCACGGAAACCATCGGTTCGCGATCGCAAGATCGCTCCCACAGGGCGCTTTTCCTCGACGCCTCATGACTGAATCTGCCAACTTCATTGGTTGTGACCTTACAGTTTCATTTCCGCTGCCATCCCGACCTTCTCTCCAGTCAATTTTCCAGTCAATCGTACCGAAGCTCTTAAATACCCCTGCGCATCATTTTCGGTTGCGTATTTTTTGTCCAATTGAGGTTAAGGCAAGGTTAAGGCGAGCACATTCAAACCCTGAACATGAGGATCGGGGAACGGTGCAAAGCGTCAGCCCTCATCCCGCCCGTTTACGCCAAAATGCTCAAGCACGGCACTCCAGCAACAACTCGCGCGTTCGACCATCGTTCGATGATCTAGCATGCATCGCTTATCAGGGGTAGCATAAAACCGTCGCGCCTGCTGGTAATAGACAACTTCACTGGTTTGGTCCCGAATGGTTTTGGGGAACGCAGTTTCGGGATCAGCTGTTTCGGTGAAAGCCGCCCCGGCATTCGTCAGCAGACGTGCAAGTTTGAGTCCAATTTTCGGGAGAGAATTCATGGGAAGAGAGCATTCCGCCGTACGGCGCGGATTCTCGATGTCTGCAATCTCCATCGTCATCGCCTCCATGTTCGCAGGAACACAGGCTTTTGCGGCGGAACAGGCTTCGGGATCTGTGCTGGAAGAGATCATCGTGACGGGGACCAAGCGGGAGGCAGGTCAGCAGGACACGCCAATCGCCATAACAACCATCACCGCCGACGCAATCAACAAATCATTCGCCAACGACATCCGTGCAGTGGCCGACCTCGCGCCAAACGTCACGCTGACCAACCAGACCGGCTTCAACGCACTGGCCGGTGGTATCCGCGGTACGGGTTCGATTTCGATTCTGACCACGCAGGATCCCAGCGTCGGCATCATGATCGACGAATTTGCACTGAACCACGTGCAATCCCAACTGGTTGAGCTGTACGACATCCAGCAGGTAGAAATCTACCGCGGTCCGCAAGGCACCCTGTTCGGCAAGAACAGCACCGGTGGCATGATCGCGGTCACCACCATCCGTCCGGACCTCGAAGAGTTCGGTGCCGACGTTCGTGTGGGCCTGGGTGGTTACAAGGGTGGCGCGGATACCAAGAAACTGCAGGCTGCAGTCGACATTCCGCTGATCGAAGGTCAGCTCGGCTTGCGATTCGCGGGCAGTTACAGCCAGGAAGACGGGTTCTACACCAACGACAAGGATACTTCGACGCTGCGCAATGGATTCCTTGGCATTCCTAGATCCCTGATTCCTCCAGAAATCCTCAATCGTCCCACTGCGGGCGCTGGTGAGCGGCTGGGTGGCAAGGAAACCTTTGCCGGCAAGATCAAGCTGCTGTGGCAACCAAACGACATGTACGAAGCCTACGCGATCTACGAAAAGATCGACGACAACTCTGATTCCCCTCCAGGCATCAACGAAACACCAGCGGGTGAAGGCTTCCTGCTGCCGCTGCTCGGCTTTCCCGGCATTCATCAAGCGGGCGTTGGCAACCATCCCTTCAGCACCGGCATGAGCCAGCAAGGCAACGGCATCAACATTCGTGATGGCCATCGCGTCAGCGTAAACGGCTTGTATTTGAACCAGCAGCTGACTTTCGACCAGTTTTCGATCAAGTCAATCACAGGTTATCGTGAACAGCAGGAAACCTTGCCGTCCACCTACACCGGTGAGGCGTTCGTCTCGCTGTTCGATGCAACCCGAAACCTCGAGCGCGAGCAGTTCCAGCAGGAAATCCGCTTGCAGTCCGAGTTTGATGGCCCATTCAACTTCATCGCAGGTGGCGTGTACGCAACCGATGACCTTGACTTCCGAGCCTACTCGACCGTTGGCCTGACTGGCTTGATACCGACAGGTGGTGTGGACACCCGCGGTTTCCTGAACTTCTACAACACGCGTAACTTCACCGGTGACCCAGGGCACGGCCGCGTTGAACAGGAGCGCGACTCCCTCGGCTTCTACGTCGACGGCACGTATGAATTTGCCGAGAAATTCCGCCTCACCGCTGGTATGCGATGGACGCAGGACAAGAAGCATTTCTTCAAGCCAACTGGCGGTGGTGGTCCATGCAACCAGTTCACCGAACTGTTTGATGCGCGGCCTCGCAATGCAGCACTGCCACTCAATCTGGGAACCAACTGTCGCGACGTCGGCTCAGGTCGTGTCAGCCGTGCAGGTTTGACGGGTTCCCAGATCGATCAGCGCCGTGGAGTACTGCCTGACTCTGCCTATGCGTTCCTGGTGGATACCAAGGAAACGTGGGACGAGATCACTTGGCGGACGGTGCTCGACTACGAACTGGACGACAAGCAGTTGTTGTACGGAAGCATATCCACAGGCTTCCTCTCCGGCGGCTTCGCAGAAACCTGTTCACAGGTCATTACCTGCCGCGCCTATGACCCTGAAACCAACACGAACTTCGAAGTCGGTTACAAGGGTGACTTGCTGGACGGCCGTCTGCGCCTGAACGCAGCCGTGTTCTTCACCAAGTTCGAGGATCTGCAGCGTAACCAGGTGTTCCGCTTCACCAACGCAGATGGCACACCGGGACAAGAAACGATCACCCTGAACGCCGGTAAATCGGAGTCCAAGGGTTTCGAGCTTGAGACGACGTGGCTCGTGACGGATGCATTCCAGATCAAGGCCAACGTGGGCTTCCTGGATGCCGAGTACACGAAGTTCGATTTCTTCGTGAACAACACGATCGGTACGCTGGATCTGACCAGCCTCGACATTCCTTTCGCAGCCGAGTGGCAGGTTGGTATCGAAGGTGCCTACGATCTGGTACTGAACTCCGGTCATTCGCTGACGTTTGTAGTCAGCGGCCACTTCCAGTCCGAGTACGAAATGAGCCCGCTGGATGAAAGCGCAGCGTCTCGTGGTGTCATCAGGCATCCCACCTACACTCAGTTTGAAGAGCGGATTCTGGTGAACGCCAACATCACATGGCACGACGCGGAAGATCGCTACTACGCCACGCTGTACGGCAAGAACCTGCTGAATGAAGAGTACAGAGTGTCCGCTAACTCAGTGGGTGCCCTCTGGAACTTCACGATGTACGGCGCTCCGCTGCAGTGGGGGCTTGAACTGGGCGTGAATCTCTAGTGAAGCATTCACTTGCATGACATCAGTCATGTGACGTGAGAGAAAGGCCGGCAAATGCCGGCTTTTTTTTGGGATCAATCAGAGAAATTCTGGACTACCGGGAGGACTAACATGCGATCGCTACGCGTGCTGCAGACAGCATTGACCACCGCAGTGACCATCAAAGCGACCACCAGAGTGACCTGTACGCTGCTGGTTGTTCTGTGCTCCAACTCCTTCGTCATTGCAGCCGAAGACGTCGATCTGTTCATTCACAACGCCCGGATTGCAACCGTCGATTCTGATTTCTCGCTGGCCAAGGCCATGGCGATACGAGGTGATCGAATCGTGGCCGTCGGAGGGGACGAAATCGAACAACAGTTCAACGCACGCCGGACAATTGATCTCGCTGGCCAGTTCGTCATGCCGGGCTTCATCGATACGCACACACACCTGAGCGGTAATCCGCCTTGGTACATCGACCTCACCAAGGTTCGGTCCATTGTCGAGGTCACCTCCCTGGTCAAGGCGAAGGTGGCCATGCTGCCCAAAGGGCACTGGATCACAGGTTACGGCTGGTCGGAGGACGTGCTCGCTGAACAGCGTCGCCCGCTGCGTGACGATCTCGACGACGCCGCGCCGGACAACCCGGTCGGCCTCACGCGCGCCGGTGGGCACAGTGCAGTTTTTAACTCCTCTGCCCTCGCTGCCGGGAAAATAGACGAAACCACGACTCAACCGGACAGCGGCACCATAGAAAAAGGCGATGATGGCCGGCTCAACGGCGTGATCCGCGAGCGGCATGAGATGCTGCTTGATCTGGCGCCCGTTGCCACCGATGACATCGTGCGAAACAGTTTTCTCATCAATCTGCGTGACCTCTTCAAGCTTGGCATCACCAGCATCGTGCAGGCCGCAGACTCCATTGATCACTACCCGGAGTGGCAGCATGTTTACGCTGAGCATCGCGGCACTCTACCTCGCGCCGCTGTACAGGTTCGTTGGGAAGGCGATGACCGTATGGCAGCGTTTGGTGGCAAAACCGGCGATGGTGATGAACACCTGCGCCTTGGCGCCATCAAGGTGTTTGCGGATGGCGGGTTCACCGGTCCCGCCGCTTTCACGAAAAAGCCCTACAAGGGCATGGGCGAATATCGTGGCTCATTGACGATGAGTGACGCAGAACTGCTGCAAACGTTCGAGGCGGCACATCGCGCCGGATGGCAGCTTGGCGTGCACGCGATCGGCGACGCAGCCATTGAACTGGTTGTATCACAGCTTGCCGATGTGGTGCATGCAAAGCCTCGCGCCAACCATCGCCACTACCTCAATCATTTCACCATTCGGCCGTCGGACAAAACGATGCAACTGATGGCTGCCAATCAGATCGCCATCACGCAGCAACCCAATTTCACCTGGACGCTTGAGGGCCGTTATTCGGCTTACCTCGGTGCAGATGAACTTGAGACCAACAATCCGCTTCGCTCACCCATGTCCCATGGTGTTTTTGTCGCCTTGTCGAGCGATATCCTGCCGCTTGGTCCGCTCGTCGGTATTCGTGCGGCGGTCACCCGCAAGGGCATGTCGGGCAAGGTATACGGAGAGGACGAGAAGCTGTCGATTCAAGAAGCCCTGACGGGATACACCCGACTTGGCGCCTGGCTCACGTTCGAAGAGAAACTCAAAGGGTCACTTGAACCGGGCAAGCTTGCCGATTTCATCGTGCTGGGCCAGGATCCTCTCACGCTGGATCCTGACAAGCTGATGGATGTGCCCGTCCTGCAGGCCTGGCTTGGCGGAAAGCAGGTCTGGAAGCACTGAGAACAGGTTACTTTCTGCGTTAACCGGGGCAGCCCTTAACCTTAATTCGACAATATCTACGCAACCGAAAAGGCTGCGCAGAGGTATTTAAGCGCTTCGGAACGATTAACTGTAGAGAAGGTCAGGATTGCAGCAGAAATCAAACGTCGAGTAACAGCGCCCTGTAGATCTCCCGATCGCGATCTTCCATGACCCCAACAATCGCGGTCTGGAGACCGCTCCCACAAGAGACCACAAAGTCGCGATCCCAATGTCTGTGGGAGCGATCTCCTGATCGCGATCTTCATTCGGTGTATGCTTTCATAATGCAGGCATCGAACCCCTTATGAAAGCATGACAGTTCAAGTCACCATCAGAGACGTTTCCGAAACTACCAGGGATGAGCTGGCAGTGCGTGCAGCGTTGCAAGGCAAATCGATGCAGGAGTTTCTACGGTGCGAGTTGGAGCGTATTGCCGCTCGACCATCCATTGAAACCTGGGTCGCCAATGTACGGGACCGTAAGGCGTCGACCAATACGAGAATCTCGCCCAGTAAAATTCTTCGTGCAAGAGATGCTGATCGAAAGTGACGGTGATTGTTGATGCTTCAGTGCTGGTATCCGCGCTGGTAGATTCTGGAATGGAAGGTCGCTGGGCCGAATAAACCCTCCTTGGGCAACCCACAGCGGCTCCAGAGTTGGTGATGGCCGAAACCGCAACCGTGCTCCGTCGTCTGGAACGAGCCAGACTAATTTCTCATTCGGAATCAAACAGCGCCTACCGCGATCTCATGCGATTCAATATTGAACTATTTGAATTCTCACCGTTCGCTGAACGCATCTGGAGTCTGCGCGACAATCTCACAATCTACGACGCCTGGTATGTCGCGCTGGCAGAGGCACTGAACAGCCCTTTTTTGCAACGCTTGACTCAAGGATCAAGCGCGCCAGTGGGCCACGTTGCAGGTTCCTTTCACTCGCCTGAACTCGCTTGAATCTCGCCCACAAGGTCGGTTGAACGGCCTTGTACACGGCTGGCTTGACGGTGCAATGGCGAGTCGGCAATGACGCTGAAACCAATACCGTCGCGACCGTGTTCGAAAATATCGGTGGACTTGCGTAGCTGGGTGTCGAGGTCAAAACACGTTTTGTTGTCAGTGAGCACCTGGACTTCTTTAGTACCGGTGGTCGGCTGGATGCAAAGTACAACGGATTTTTCTCAAAGAGATTCATTCCCATTCAGGACCTGTGACCGGAAACGCCTGCAGAAAACGTTGATTTTCTGACCCCAAGAGCGCGCCTGAATGGACGTTTGGTGTGGGTGGTACCGACACCGTGGAGGTCGGTACCGTCGAACTATCGCTGCAGACCAAGAGAAACGATGTCAGTAAACAGGAAACCGAACCGTTCAACGACCCAGGTACCCAGTTGGGTGCGCAGAAGTTTTTGAACGCGCAAATTAGCACCGTATGAGATAAATTTCGTCTGACGGTGTTTGGTCAGAATCTCACCAATGAGCGACAGGGGATTTCCGGATTATTGCCGGGACTCTTTGGCACCGGCTTTGTCGGCCCATGCAATGTCGGTCCATGCAACGTCGGTCAAGGCGCAACGTACGGCGTCGAGGTGGAAGCGGCGTTGTAACGTCTGTCTGCCGCGCTCGGGAATGAGGCCCGGCGAAGTAACCCGGGTCTCGTCCGGTTAGTGGTAGTCGGCACTGGCTGAATTTCCACCAGAACGACACGACCGTCATCAGATGAGTCACGAATTGGCAGAGCCTTGGGAGGAAAATCATGCGTCTACGTCACGCCTACAGCGGCTATATCTACGAATCTACCGAGGACGGTCAGGTCAAGGTCAGTGACCCCAAGACCGGACGATCCGGCCTTTTCACGCCAGACGCCAAATGGGTGTCCGGCGATCTCACTTATGCCGACCATCATATGATCGGCCACATTGGCGGGAAGACCGCCGAGGGTGCTACTTCGCTTGGCGCGTTCTCTCGCCGTCGCGGGTGAAAGTCGAGGTCGAGCCATCCCGTGTCGCTTTCGATATCTGCGAAGGCGAAACCATCATCCAGGCGGCGTGGCGCAACGGTTACACCTGGCCAACTATTTGTGGCGGTCAGGGCACCTGCAAAACCTGCGTCTTCCAGATTCTCGAAGGCGAAGAAAACCTGTCACCCATCGAACCCTGGGAAGACACTGGATTGCGCAGCCTTGCGGAATCGTTACCCAACAAAGGTCAAGGTTGGCGTCTGGCGTGTCAGGCCAGAGTCATCGCTGATATTCGTCTCAGAAAAATCGGAGTGAGGAAACAACATGGCAACGGTTGATACCCAAAAAACCAAACAGGCGGCCGAGGTGGCACCCGGCAATGCTGGTAAAACGAACGAACCGCGAGATCCACCGCCGGGTTATGCCCGATCGCGTGGCAAGCAGGTGCAGGATCTGCTCGACGAAGAAACCGTCGAGGTACCTTGGCAATTACGGCATTCCGAATTCACTTATCTGGGTTCAGAGCCGCTCGCACGTGAGCATTACATCTCGAAAGAGTGGGCAGAACGCGAGATCGAAAAACTGTGGACCAAGGTCTGGCAACTCGCCTGCTTCGAGCAGGATATTCCTGAGGTCGGCGACCATATCGTTTATGACATCGTTGACTGGTCGTTCATCATCGTTCGAACCTCAACCCACGAGATCAAGGCGTTCTACAACTCGTGCCTGCATCGTGGCCGCCAGTTGTGTGAGAACCAGTCAGAATCTGCGAATTCTCCAGAGTTTCGCTGCCCCTTTCACGGATTGTCATGGAATCTCGACGGTTCGCTGAAGCAGATCCCACCATCGATCGAGTTCGATTTTCCTCACGTTGACAAAAAGCAGTTCAGCCTGCCGCAGGTTCGGTGCGAAATCTGGGACGGGCTGGTGTTCATCAACATCGACGACAACGCAGAACCACTGCTCGACTTCCTCGGCGACGTCACCAGGCACTTCGAACGCTGGCCATTTGCGACGCGCTGGAAAGCAACCCACACCGCCAAGGTCATCGACTGCAACTGGAAAATTGCACAGGAAGCCTTCATGGAAGCCTTCCACGTATTGGCGACACATCCGCAAATGAGCATTGGTTTATTAGGTGGTGATGGCTCCAACACCGAGTACAACATCTATGACGGCGGAGACGCGAACTGGAGTCGCATGACCATGGCGCCGCCGATGCCGAACCCCAATCTTCCTTATGAACTCACGGAACGGGAACTGATTGAGGAAATGTTCTATCGCGGCGAATCGGTCAGCGAGATGGGGGTGCAGAAAATGCAAGGCAGTGCCGACGATCTGCCAGATAACATCACCACCCGCAAGCTGCTCGCCGATGCCGCGCGTGCTCGTGGCACACACGGCTTCAGAGGATTGCCGCCGACGGATATGGAACTGACGTCAGCGATCCAGTACCACATCTTCCCAAACATCTCGCCATGGCCTGGTCCGATCTTTTACCGGTACCGCCCGTACGGTCACGACCCGGACAAGTGCATCTTCGAGATCATGATGATGGTCAGCCTGCCAGAAGGACAACCACGGCCGCCTGCAGCAAAGATCAAATGGCTTGGTCCCGATGAACAATTTGGCAGCATCTTCAACCAGGACGTTGAAAACGTAGCGCGTGTGCAACGAGGCATGAAGGCCGCCAAACCGCCCGGTCATCTCACGCTCACCAACTACCAGGACATCAAGGTGCGCTGGCACCATCGACTACTTGCGAAGTGGCTGAACGCCTGAAGTCAGCCGTCAGGGCACCTCGTCAGAAAATCTGCTGGCGATGTGCCCACCCTCAGTGAGGCGCTGATACGCCTCGTCCGAGAGCTTCAGCAAATCCTTGTACACATATTCGTTATCCTGACCGAACGCGACCGGCGGCCGCTGTATGCCCATCGGCGTCAGCGGCATTTCGTATAGCGGAACCGGATAACTGTGCACGCCGATGTCATCCTGCAGTGTTTGCGGTTGATAGAGCCTACGCATCACCACATGCGGATCTGCAAGAATTCGTGACGCTTCGAGCACTGGGGCTGCTGGAACCCCGGCAGCCTGCAGCCGGTGAAACAGTTCATAGTCATCGAACTGCTGCGTCCACAGCGCCAATTGTTCATCGAGCAGATCCTGTCGGGCTGCCCGTCCTGCTGTGGTCTCAAGCGCTGGTGGCATCGCCCAATGAGGGTTTCCCATCACGGTACGAAGTGCCAGCCACTGCGCGTCATTGGTTACCGCGATGGTTATCCATCGATCAAGTCCTTCGCTCGCAGGCCCCGGCGATTTGCAGGGGTAGGCACCACAAGGCGCTTCGCCATCGGCCGCATAAATGGATCGGTTTCCCAACGCGGCGCCATTTTCACCATTCAGCGCATAGTCCATGTATGCCTGCGCGAACATGGCAGCGGCATTCTCGGCTTGCGCCATCTCGATGAACTGCCCCTCTCCGGTATTGTTGCGATGCCATATCGCCGCCATGACTGCAAAGGCGATCTGTGTCCCTGCGATGTAGTCGGCAGCGAAAATGCCACTGTTTTCGCTGGGTTCCGCGTTCCGGTAGCAGAGCTGGTCCCGCCTCCTTGGACAGTAGAATTCGCAAAGTAAGTGGAGTCGCTGCGAAGTAGCGTTATCCACGGATTGGGCGCCGGCCCCTCTAAGG
>JAYSTS010000388.1:0-9395 GCA_043719475.1 Gammaproteobacteria bacterium
GGAGTCTGCGCGGCAGAAGGCGGCGGAGCGAGGCGAGTGTCAATTCGAGTCCGATTTTTCGTTCGTTTGAGGCGCTTAAGTTAAGCGCTACGCAACGAAAACGAACGGAAAATCGGGCCGAAGTGGCGCCGCCGCAGCCTGTCGGCTTCTGCCGCGCAGACTCCTAACTTACATCGTTGGGCCGGCAATTGCGTATGGCGCACCGCAGCCCCACAGTTGCGGCTGAGGAAAGATACGGGGAGCGTTTTGATGGCGTGGATCGATCCAACTCCGGGTTTTGTCTATCGACCCATGCCGGTTGAGATCTCGATGACACATCAGCAAGCGAAGCTGGCTGCCTGCGGGATTGATAGCGGCGTTTTTGGAACGAATGCAGACCCGGCATTTTTCATTGGTCTGGCCATTCACGCCGGAATCGAGAGCGGGATCAGCGCTGAGGGCAACGTCAACCTCGCGCAGCAGCTGGTACAGCATCGTCCGCTTACGCTGGGTGAGTCGCTGACGGCCTTTGGCGGGATCACTGAAGTCGAACCTGTCCCGAGAGGACGAGTGGTGCATACCGTCGTGCGATTTGAAACCGCGGCGGGCGAAATCGTGATCGAGGCGTCGCGAAAATCACTCAAACCGAGTCCTTTCGCTGGTCATGCGCGGGGCATTGGAGATCGGCCGAACTCGATGCTCGACGATATCGAAGCGCTGGCCGCCGTTGCGCAGTACGAACTGACACCGGCGCAGGTGAAGGCCTACTCGTCAACCGGCAACAGTATCCACTACGAAGAAGAATCGGCCCGTCGAGCCGGATTTCGTGCGCCGATCATCGGCGGCGGCATGGGAGTGCATTACCTCACTGCCTGGTTGTGGTCGCAGTGCCACGTGCGTTCTTTTGTTGCGCAGGTGCAATTCCGTCGACCTATTTTCTGGGATGACCGACTGTCTGTGGTCGACCGGCAGGTAGATGCCAAAACACGAGTGTTGGGACTTCGCGTTCGAGACAAGGCGGCCACGGAAATGTTCGTTCGCGATCTGACTTTTTAGTCAGCGAGTTAGCCTCAATTGGACAAAAATTACGCAACCGAAAATGCTGCGCAGGGTATTTAAGAACTGCGGAACGATTGACTGGAGAGAAGGTCGGTATTGCATGACTTTGTGGGAGCGATCTCCTGATCGCGATTTTCCACCCGGCATCGCGGTCGGGAGACCACTCCTTCTACAAGGGGGAAGGCCGCCCGACGCCTCCCCCCTGCGTCAGAGGCGTTTTGCGTCGGAAGCGGTACCGATTATTGTCGAGTCAAGGTCAGCGAGAGACTGAGCTTTCAATCTGGAGCGTTCGTTTTATGGGCATTTATTTTTCCGCGTGGCAACTGACGGCGTTGACCGCAGTATTGCTGCTCGCTTTCGCAGCGTCCTTGGGCATGGCATTCAATGTCGATGCGATTGCCCTTGCGTATGGCGCGACCAATTCTTCGGCCGGGCTGGTGGCGTCAGCGGAACTCGGCGCGATAGCGGTAGGGGTGCTGACGTTTGCGCGATTTGCTGGCCGTTGGCCAACACAGCGGATCTACGTGACTGGCATCGCGCTGATCCTGGTTGGCAATCTCGTCTCCATGCTCGCATCGGACGTGTTTTCGCTGTTGCTCCTGCGTATTCCTACCGGACTGGCGCTGGGCGCAGTTTCGGCCACCATCATGGCCACTGCGGCCAGATCATCTGAACCGGAAACCACGTTTGGTGTCATCAATTCTGCTGTCGGCGCGATGGGTATGTTCATGGCCTATGTATTGCCAAGGGCGTTGAACTGGCATGTTGATCTCAATGCGTTGTCGGTCAGTAGTGGTTGGACTTACGACGAACTGGATGGTCTGTACATCGTTTACATTGCTTGTGGCCTGCTTGCTTTCACTTTTGTTCGAGGTGTGCCATCGGTGCATGACGACAGCAAAAAATCTGCAGGGTCCAAGCAATCACCCGGACGCATAGGCTGGATTGCTCTGTGTGCGCTGGGTTTCTTGTTTTTCGGTCATGGCTCGCTAGGAATATTTCTGGTGCGGGTCGGCCGAGAACTGGGCCTGTCGGGTGCAACCATTGGCTATGTGTTCATGGCTGGCGCGGTGGTGGGCATCACCGCGCCGCTGATTGCCGGCTACATCGGTGCACGCATGCGACCGATGGTACCCATGGTCGTGATTGTCGGCGCACTGCTGGCGGCGTGTTTCACAGTTGCCAGTACCACTACGGTGTGGCCGTTCTACATCGCCGCACCACTGTTTGGCGCGTTACCGACGGCTTTGCTTCCTATCCTGCTGGGGGTGCTGTCACGATTCGATGCAACGGGAACGCTGGCCGGCGCGCATGCGGCCTTTGTGCTGGTGGGTGGGGCGGTGGCGCCGTTTGCCGGTGGTTACGTGCGCGACCTCGGCGACAGTTTTTTGCTGAATGGCTATTTTGCTTGCGCCTGCATCGCGATCGGCTTTGTGTTCATGTTGCCGGTGCTCAGGTTTGATGGTGCCGCGTCCAGGCACCGAAGTGGATCGCCGCAGCCGTCACTGACCCGTTGAGAAACATGCCAAGCGCGATCATCACAAACACCCACTCGACGTCGGTGACAAATACATGCACGCAAAGCGCTGATCCGCCGGCTGCGACCACGTAGCGGACGAAGTTGGCGATGACGGGCCAGATCACTGTACCCGCCCCTTGTGAGGCGAAGTAGAGAGCGAGGCCAAGTCCCTGGAATGCAAACACAGGACCGGACACCTGCAGGTATTTTGCGCCTTCCGCTGCAACCTGCGGATCGCTGGTAAACAAGCCCATCCACACGTTCGGGAAGATGGCCAACGTAATGCCGACGACACCGGTGATCGTCGCTGCGCTAAGCCCACCGATGAAAGCGATTCTCTCGGCGCGTGCGATGTTTCGATTCCCGACGTTCATGCCCACCATGGCATTCATGGCCATACCGAAGCCGAACACCATGGGCACCAGCAGGAATTCCAGGCGAGCACCAATCCCGTAGCCTGCGACCGTCGCCGTGCCGAACGAAACGATGAGTGCGTTGACAGTCGATATCGTCAGAATGGTGAAGATGGGCGAGAAGGCAGCCAGTGCGCCAACACGCAGGATGTCCTTGAAGAGCGTCCGGCGCAGCGATAGATGTGACCACGCCAGACGCACGGGGTTCGTGGTCCTGGATAAAACCAGCAGTGCGACCAGAGTCGTAAAAGTTGCGACCGTCAGATTGGAGATCGCGGCGCCAGCGAGTCCGAGTTTCGGCAATCCGAACCAGCCCAGAATCAGGCCGCCGGACAGTGGTACTTGAATGATCGCGCTCAAGATCATCAACATCGCCGGCAGTTGCATGTTGCCGGTACCGCGAATACAGCTTGTGGTCATGGCAGAACCCCAGATGACAGCGGCACCGCTGAACACGATGGCGCCGTATAACCAGGCTTCTTCCAGCACAGGTCCTGCCGCGCCAATCACTTGCAATGCTGAGCGGCCGAGCAACCAGTACAGCGCCGCGAAAAATACGCCGGCGCAGCCAGCCAGGGCCAGGGCATGCCAGATGAGTGCGTTGGCTTTTGGGATGTCTCCTGCGCCCAGGGCGCGAGCAAGGCTGCTTGTCGTTGCACCGCCAAAGGATCCGTTAGCCAGCATCTGCACCAGCATGAAGCCGGGAAAAATGAAGGCCATTGCGGCCAGGGACGTAATGCCGAGTTGGCCGACGTACCAGACCTCGGTCATGTTGACGCCAGCCTGGACCAGGAAAGCGAGTGCATTTGGCGCGGCCAGAGTCAGCAGGGTTGGTAGAATGGGGCCTTCGAGGAACAGTGTTCTGGTATCGGCGGCTTGCATGTCCGGGAGTTTACGCGGTAAGGGGGCTGCGAGTTAAACTGCTGTGATGCACAAGCTAACCCTGTTTGAACGCTTCAAGCTGATCGATTGGCGCATCACCCTGGGGGTCATCGTGACTCTGGGCTGGATTACTGGAGGCTTGAGCTACTTCAACCTTCAAGCCGGCAATCTTCGGGATATGCACGTCGATGAACTCGGCGGCTTTCTGGAGGGCGCTTTTGCTCCGCTTGCGTTCCTGTGGCTGGTGATCGGGTTGTTCGTCCAGCAGAAGGAACTTGCCGACAACACAGAGGTCATGCGGCAGTCCATGCTGCAGGCGCAGCAACAGGCGCAGGCCATGGCGGCGATGGAGATCAATGCGCGTCAGGAAGCGTTCTTCAAGATTGCTGACAACGTCAGGAAGCAATTGGGCATGATCAACGCGATGCAATTCATTTCGGTTTTTGGCACCTCTGAGGGCAATATCGTTCCGGAGGAGCGAGTCCGCGAGTTGTTAGCCGCGCTTTCAAACGGTGACACCGAAGTGTTCGTGCGCGAGTTCGTCTCCAACACCATGCCCATGCGCGATAGACGTGCGTATGTTTTTTATGGAACAGAAATCCGCCGCAAGCATTCGATGAACTTTCGTCTGACTTTTGAACGCTTGCTGGCGCTGGCCGCCAAGTGTGATGACGACGGTCTGATCAGTGGAACAGTCACCAATACCGGCTTCGGACTGTTCTACAACTCGTTGTTACAGCATGACCCACTGGAAAATCCGTCCGACGTGAAGATTTCAACCGTCCAACCCATCAACCAGGCTAGCGGGAGATAACGCGCCAAGATGTCCACTCTCGATTCTCGTCTCGATTATGGTCTCGATTATTCCGACATTCGCGACCAGGTGCGTCGTATCTGCAGCGGATTTCCAGGAGCGTACTGGCAGGAGCTGGATGAAAAGGCGGAGTATCCGCATGCCTTTGTTGATGCGCTGACGCAGTCGGGGTACCTCGCTGCGCTGATTCCTGAAGCCTATGGTGGTGCCGGGCTGCCGCTGCGTGCTGCCTCTGTAATCCTTGAGACCATCCACGCCAGTGGCTGTTCCGCCGCAGCATGTCATGCGCAGATGTACACGATGGGCACAGTCCTTCGCTACGGCTCGGACGAACAGAAAGCGAGGTATCTGCCAGGCATTGCGTCCGGTGCCCTGCGACTGCAAGCGTTTGGTGTCACCGAGCCCACCACCGGGTCTGACACGACCCAACTCAAGACCCGCGCAGACAAACGTGGTGATACCTACGTGGTCAATGGCCAGAAAATCTGGACCAGTCGTGCGCTGCAATCCGATCTGATGCTTCTGCTGGCGCGTACGACGCCGGTTGATCAGGTGAAAAAACGCACGGAAGGACTTTCTACTTTCCTTGTGGACTTACGCGAGGTGCGAGGCAAGGGCTGTGAGATCCGGCCCATCAAGACCATGATCAATCACAACACGACCGAGATGTTCTTCGACAACATGGTGATACCAGCGGATTCACTGGTTGGCGTCGAAGGCCGGGGTTTCCAGAATATCCTGGCTGGAATGAATGCAGAACGTGTGCTCATTGCGTCTGAAGCGCTGGGTGATGGTCGTTATTTCCTGGCCCGTGGTGTGGACTACGCCAAGGAACGATCCGTTTTCGGAAATCCAATTGGCAAGAACCAGGGTATCGCGTTCCCGCTGGCGACTGCGTACGCCCAGCTCGAAGCTGCTGAAATGATGGTTCGCAAGGCGGCGGCGCTGTACGACAGTGATCAGGATTGTGGCGAGGCGGCGAACATCGCGAAATTCCTGGCGTCAGAAGCCGCCTGGTATGCCGCTGATCAGACGTTCCAGACGTTTGGCGGGTTTGCGTTTGCGCGGGAATATCACATTGAACGGAAGTGGCGCGAAGTCCGACTGTGGCGCACAGCGCCGATCTCCAACAACATGGTGCTCAATTTTGTGGCCCAGAACGTTCTGGGGTTGCCACGCAGTTATTGAGATTCCAGGTCAGCACCTGGCGCTGACTCTGGGTGCGATATGACGGTTTCCGGAGCTCCCGCAGCGGGCATGTCCGTCGACGGAATTTACAGGTCCGGACGACGTCGGTAGACTGCCATTTTTGTGGGGTCCAAAAAATGTTGAGAATCGCGAGCGAAGCGCTCACATTCGATGATGTTCTTCTTCTACCTGCCTACTCCGACACGCTCCCGTCCGAAACCTTGCTTGAAACCCGCCTGACGCGACAGATCAGTCTGAACATACCGCTCGTTTCGTCGGCCATGGATACCGTCACCGAATCCCGGCTGGCGATTGCCATTGCCCAGGAAGGTGGCATCGGCATCGTCCACAAGAACATGCCCATTGAACAGCAGGCCCGAGAGGTGCAGGCGGTCAAGAAATTCGAATCCGGCATCATCAGAGACCCGATCACGATTCATCCGGATCAGTCGGTGCGACAACTGCTTGAGCTGACGTCGGAGCGTTCGATATCCGGTGTACCGGTGGTTGAAGGCACCCAGCTGGTCGGGATCATTACCAGTCGCGATGTCCGCTTTGAAACGAACTTCGACGCACGCGTTCGTGAAGTCATGACCCCGCGCGATCGACTGGTCACCGCAATGGAAGGCACCAGCTTCGATGAGATTACGGCGCTCCTGCACAAACACCGGATCGAAAAAGTACTGTTGGTGAACGATGATTTTGAGCTCACAGGAATGGTGACGGTCAAGGACATCAACAAAGCCCGTCGGTTCCCGAACGCCTGCAAGGATGGCGAAGGGAGATTGAGGGTTGGCGCCAGTGTGGGTACGAGTCTGGACACCGAGGCGCGTGTGCATGCGCTTGTCGAGGCCGGTGTGGACGTGCTGGTCGTCGACACCGCACATGGTCACTCCCGCAAGGTGCTGGACCGTGTGCGCTGGATCAAGCAGTGTTATCCGAACATGAGCGTGATCGGCGGTAATGTGGCCACGGCGGAAGGCGCGAGAGCCCTGATTGAAGCCGGTGTTGATGCGGTCAAGGTCGGTATCGGCCCAGGGTCCATCTGCACCACCCGTATCGTTACTGGGATTGGTGTGCCGCAGATTACCGCAGTAGCCGAAGCAGCAGCGGTTGCCCGTGAAGAAGACATTCCGGTGATCGCGGATGGCGGAATCCGCTATTCAGGGGATATCGCCAAGGTCATCGCCGCCGGTGCCAGTGCAGTGATGATTGGTGGCTTGCTCGCGGGGACTGACGAAGCCCCAGGCGAAGTTGAGCTGTTCCAGGGCAGAACCTACAAGGCTTATCGTGGGATGGGATCGTTGGGTGCCATGTCAGGTGTGAATGGTTCGAGCGACCGATACTTCCAGGAGCCAGAGGGAGATGCGCGGAAGTTTGTTCCCGAGGGTATCGAGGGTCGAGTGCCGTATCGCGGGCCGATTGGTCCGATCGTTCATCAACTGATGGGCGGATTGCGAGCCGCCATGGGTTATACGGGCTGCGCCAATCTCGACCAGATGCGGACCCTGCCGCAGTTTGTTCGCATCAGTGGCGCCGGAATCGCCGAAAGTCACGTGCATGACGTGTCGATCACCAAAGAAGCTCCGAACTACCCATTGAGTTGATCTGCACGTGACCAGTCAGGACCTTCATGCTCAGCGCCTGCTGATCGTCGACTTCGGCGCGCAGTACACTCAGTTGATCGCACGACGTATTCGTGAAGCGGGTGTGTATTGTGAGATCCATCCGTTTGACATGCCGGACGAGGCGGTTCGCGCCTTTGCACCCAGAGGCATCATCCTGTCGGGAGGGCCCGAGTCGGTAACAGAGCAGTACACACCCCGCGCGCCGGCAGCCGTGTTCGAGCTTGGCGTGCCCATACTCGGCATCTGTTATGGCATGCAGACGATGGCAGCCCAACTGGGCGGCAAAGTCGAAAGCAGTGCAGTTCGGGAATTCGGACACGCCGAGATCCGCAAGGAAACCGACAGCGCGCTCTTCACCGATATGGCGTTTTCAGCGGCCGGTAAACTACCGGTGTGGATGAGCCATGGTGACAAGGTCACTACGCTGCCACCTGGTTTTGTGTGTATTTCGAGCACCCCGAGTGCACCGATTGCAGCGATGGCCGACCTCTCCCGGCAATGGTATGGCGTACAGTTTCACCCCGAAGTGACGCATACCCAGGATGGACATCGTCTGCTTCAGAATTTTGCTCGGCGCATCGCGGGTTGTGATGGCCTGTGGACTGCCAGCAATATCGTTGAAGACGCGATTGCCCAGGTCCAACGGCAGGTTGGCAAGGATCGTGTTCTGCTTGGACTTTCCGGCGGTGTAGATTCAAGCGTCGTGGCGGCACTTCTCACACGCGCCATTGGCAAGCAGCTCACCTGTGTGTTTGTCGATAATGGTCTGCTGCGAAAAAACGAACGGCAGGAAGTAGAGGCAGCCTTTTCACCCACTAATACACTGGACCTTGATCCTATCGTCGTTGATGCGGCGGACGAGTTCATGGACAAGCTCGCTGGCGTGAGCGATCCCGAAGCCAAGCGCAAGATCATCGGCGCAACGTTTATCGATGTCTTCCAGCGTGAGGCTGACAAGCTGTCCGACGTGAAGTGGCTGGCGCAGGGCACCATCTATCCCGATGTCATCGAAAGCGCGGCGAGCAAGTACGGCAAGGCCCATGTGATCAAGTCGCATCACAATGTGGGTGGACTGCCAGAGAGGATGAAGCTGAAGCTGGTGGAGCCGCTGCGAGAACTATTCAAGGACGAAGTGCGACGCATCGGGGTGCATCTCGGGTTACCAGATGCTCTGGTCTATCGACATCCATTCCCGGGCCCGGGACTGGGCGTTCGTATTCTTGGGCATGTCACTCGCGAGGCAGCGGACGTATTGCGCGAAGCCGACGCGATCTTCATTGCCGAACTACGAGCAGCCGGTTGGTACGACAAGGTGAGTCAGGCATTTGCAGTGTTTCTGCCAGTGAAGTCCGTGGGTGTCGTTGGAGACGCGCGTCGTCATGCCCCGGTTATCGCGCTGCGTGCGGTAGAAACCACGGATTTCATGACCGCGCATGTGGCGCGGCTACCGTTCGAACTCATCGAAAAAGTCGCCAATCGTATCGTCAACGAAATCGCTGGTGTTTCGCGTGTGGTCTACGATGTGTCGAGTAAGCCGCCGGCAACCATCGAGTGGGAATGAAGGGATTGCGAGGCAGCGGAGTTTTCTTCAGCGCCGTCACGGTGTATTTTTCGCTCATATTCGCTGCAGAGTAAACGCAGTCTTTCCTGAAATATCGAAGAGGGTGCGAGGCGTGATGCCGCGCCTATTTTTTTGATTGCCTGTGCACTGCATTCGCCTTCAGTTGAATCTGTCGACAGTGTTCGAGCAAGGCTTCGAAAGACTCCACATCATCGAGAAACAAGCCATCTTCGATCATGTGTTGATAGTCACTTGCCAATGCCTTCAGCGCATCGGCGGCAGGTACGAGTTGAAGACCACCAGAGACGGCAGCGTGGTAGTCGATGAATTCGCCGCTCGGAGTTTTCTCGGC
>JAYSTS010000389.1:0-3865 GCA_043719475.1 Gammaproteobacteria bacterium
GGGCCGATTCAATCTGGCGGATCTCGTCACCACCGCCAAGGCTGACGCAAACGGCTATGTGCTCAATGGTTACAAGGCGGTCGTGCTGAATGGTCCGGCGGCTGATTTACTGGTGGTCTCGGCCCGTACTTCGGGCGGCCAACGAGATCGCGATGGCGTCTCGCTTTTCATCGTTGATGCAAAAGCTGCCGGCATTTCGCGACGCGACTATCCCACGGTTGATGCGTTCCGTGCGTCCGAAATCACGCTCAGCAATGTGCGGGTTGGGAAAGATGCGTTGCTCGGCGCCGAAGGCAAGGGTTATGCCTTGCTTGAGCAGGTGATCGACGAAGGCATCCTGGCCATCGGCAGCGAAGCGGTTGGCTGTATGGAAGTGCTCTACAAGAACACCGTTGAATACACCAAGACCCGTGAGCAGTTTGGTCAGCCCATCGGCAAATTCCAGGTGCTGCAACACCGCATGGTCGACATGTTCATGGAACATGAACAGTCGAAATCGCTCATGTACATGGCGGCGATGAAGATGGACGAAGGTTATGGAGATGCGGCGCGCAAGGCCATTTCCGCATTCAAGGTGCAGGTTGGAAATTCCGGTCGATTTGTCGGGCAGAACGCGGTGCAGTTGCATGGTGGCATGGGGATGACCGATGAACTGAGCATTGGCCACTTCTTCAAGCGTGTCACGATCATCGATACGTTGTTTGGCAACGTGGACTATCACCTCAAGCGTTTCGGCAGCCTGTAATCAAAAAGCCTGTGAGCAACAGCCTGTGAGGGATTGAGCATGGCGATTCCCGATTGGTTCTGGAAAGCGGTTGATCAGGAAGCCGAGAGCCACACCATCGAAGTGGATGATTGTGATGTTGTCTATCGAACGTGGGGGGACGCGGACAAACCCGGGTTGCTGCTGATTCACGGCATGAACGCACACTCCCACTGGTGGGATTTCATCGCGCCGCAGCTGACGGATCGATACCGCGTTGCGGCGATGGATCTCACGGGCATGGGCGATTCTGATTTTCGCTACAGTTATGAAGGCGTGACTTACGCCGAAGAGATCCGCGCGGTCTGTGATGATGCCGGTTTTGGCAATGATGTGATCGTCGTCGGGCACAGCTTCGGTGGCAACATGGCAGTCAAGGCGGTCAATCTTTTTCCTGATCGTTTTGGCGCATTGATTCTGGTGGATTCCGGTATCCGTCATCCTGACGAGCCCATTCCGGTGCGTGCACCGATGGGGGGGCGCGCCAAGGTTTATCCCAGCAGGCAGGAAGCGCTCGGACGATTTCGTCTCTACCCGGCGCAGACCTGTGACAATGCCTACATTCTCGAATACATCGCGCGTCACTCACTGATGCCGGTGGACGGAGGCTACGCGTGGAAGTTCGATGAAGACCTGCTCCACACGTTGAAGGACGCAGAGCGCGAGGCCAGCGATTATCAGCGCATCACGCTGCCGTTCGGCCTGATCTATGGTGGACGGAGCGAGCTGTTTCCGGAATCGACGCTGACCTACATGCGTGGACTCATTCCTCAGACTTTCCCTTCGGCATGCATTGCTGCGGCTCAGCACCATGTCTTTCTGGATGAACCTGAAGCATTCGTTCGCGAGTTGCGTGACATGACTGCGGCCTTGCCGCGAAGGCAGTAGGCTGTGCTCAAGGAAGGTGATCGCGCTCCGGCATTCTCGTTGCCCAATCAGCTTGGTGAGCTGATCGCTCTGGATGAGCTGTTGCAACAGGGCGAACTGCTGCTCTATTTCTATCCAGCAGACTTTACGCCGGTGTGTACTGCCGAGGCCTGTGCCTTTCGTGATCGATATGCCGAGCTGCGCGCGGCCCAGGCCAACGTGATTGGCATCAGTCCGCAGTCCGTCGCCTCACATAAGCGGTTTGCGGACACCTTCAATGTGCCGTTTTCGTTGCTGTTTGACGAAGGCAAAAAGACGATTCGAGCCTACGGTGTTGATGGACCTTTGGGCTTTGGCGTGCGCCGCGCGACGTATCGGATTGGCGTGGACGGCATCATCAAGCAGCGGGTGCTCTCCGATCTGTTTGTCGGCAGCCACATGAAGCTTGCCAATGACATGGTAAAACTGTAATTCGGGGCACCCCCGTTCAGCACTTCCGCGTGTTACTTCGGCTGGAGTGATTCGAGAGCTTTCATTAAGTGCGGTCCCGCATCCTTCCCAACGGATACCGAGGTCAGGTATTCGGCGTGCGCATACTTGTCTGGGTGCTCAAAGTAGTCTGGCTTGAGAATGTATCCCAGTGCATCCTGCGTCAGCCCCATGACAAATCCGTGGCGCTGCGTCATCAGGTCGCGCGATGCCTTGGAGAAATAAGGCGAGGTCTCACCCGGGTGAGTCACAAACTCCGCGTCAGCTACCGTAAAACGAGCCACCGAAGTGGTGATGTGTCCGTCAACGATGTCTCTCTCGAGTAAACCGAACCACATCAACAGTCGCATGGGCCAGTTCTCGAGAGGGAGAGCTAGAGCGGTGCTGGCAAAAGTCAGGCGCGTTGGTGTACTCGGCTCGCTTTCGTTCAGCACGTGTATGGCCGCGGTGGCAAGGTCTGCGCCCAGTTTTTCAGCGAGTTCATGGGAGCGATCACCTTGCAGGGGTTGTACCCAGCCGCCAATGGAGCCCTGCAGGAATAGATGCTCCCCTGGCAGCGCCGCCGACATTGAAGAGTAGAAACCGCTGACATAGTCGGCAGAAACCATCGTGTTGTCCGGCCCGAGCACGGTCGGGTGACAGGCATGATTGGTCAGCGTCGCGATGCTGATTCCGTCCACACCAATGAATTGCAACACGGATAGCGTTCGATCTAGCAGGTCTGGCTCGCTCTGGTTTTCCACCCAGTCAAAAGTGACCTGTCGGCTGCCGGCCCGGCTGGTTGCCGGTCGCCGTGCAGTGTGAGCCGCGATGATGGTCTCGACGGTCGTGTCGATCAGCTTGTCGATGTACGTCTGATCGCGGCCACTGGACCAGTAAGCGCTACCCCATAGTCCGACCACGTCTGGTCCTGCATGGGTGTGTGTCGAGGAGATGATGATCCGTTCGGGCGTCACTCCAGGCATGCGTGCGCTGGCCAGCGCCTGGATGCGTTCGATATCCGGTCGGGTCAGTCCGATGTTGTCGAGCGTGACGATGATGATGCTCGAAACACTGTCATCGATAGCGACCGCTCGTGTGTAGAGCGGGTCATGTTCACCGGTTGACCGACGATCCCGTCCGTAGCCGGCAAGCAGTGTGCCGACAGGTGGTGAAATGGAAGCCGAGGCGGCACCAACGAGATAGTGTTCCAGCGCCTGTGCCTGGCAACCCCAACAAACCAGCAGAAATGCGAGCCAACAGCGCACTCCGTGCAGCAGCTGGCGACTGCAGGGTTCAGAGTTGTCGAACCGGAATCCGGACATCATCACGCAGCCCGAGATTATTGCGTTCCAGCATCCGCTCGGCGCGATAACTTGAACGCACCAGTGGCCCGGAGGCAACTTCAAGGAAGCCTTCGTCAAGCCCCCATTGACGGTACTGCGCAAACTCATCCGGATGTACCCAACGTGCGACGGGCAGATGATTCGCTGTTGGCCGCAGGTACTGCCCGAGCGTCAATACGTCCACGTGGCGTTCGCGCAGGTCTGTCATGGTGCGCCGGATTTCGTCGTCCGTTTCACCCAGGCCCAACATCAGGCTTGTTTTGGTCAGGATGGTTGGTCGATGGGTCTTGGCGAATTTCAGCACCCCCAATGTCTGGGCATATCCGGCCCGAATGTCTCTGACGACATGCGTCAGGCGCTCGACCGTTTCCACATTCTGGGCAAACACTTCGAGACCTGAATCGACGACCACGGCGACTGC
>JAYSTS010000390.1:0-3857 GCA_043719475.1 Gammaproteobacteria bacterium
AGAACTTCACCGACAATCAAACCGGCGGGAATGCACAGGAAGATCTGGTGCAGGATGGCTGGACCGATCTCTCACGACGCATTCGCGAAAAGATCATGGACTTGTCCAGGGAGCAGATGACGCCGCAGAACATGATGGCCGCCTACGAAGACTCCGATTACGAGAAGATGGAAGAGATTCGTGCACGTGCGGATACCCTGGTGCATGACCGCGACACGGCGCAGAAGCTGAAGGCCTGGTACCGCCAGCTATGCAAACGGCCCTGCTTTCATGACGAGTTTCTGCAGGCATTCAATACACCCGGTACCCGGCTCGTGGATACGGATGGCAAAGGCGTTGGGCGTATTACGGAGAAGGGTGTGGTGGTGGCTGGCGTCGAATACGAAGTGGACTGCATCATCTATGCCTCCGGCTTTGAGGTAGGCACCGAATACAAACGACGTTCGGGCTTCGATCTTACTGGCCGCAACGGCGTAAAACTGTCAGAGCACTGGGCGAACGGCATGCGGTCCAAACACGGCATTCATGTGCATGGTTTCCCCAACGCGTTTTTCGTGCAGCCGACACAAGGCGCCAACCTCATCTCCAACGTGCCGCACAATCTTACGGAGTCCGGCAAGACCATCGCGACCATCGTGCGCCAGGCACGTGACGCGCAGGCGCGCGAAGTGGAGGTGACCAAGGCTGCGGAAGATGCGTGGGTCGCGCTGCTGCTTACGGGTGCCGGCAGAATGATTGGCTCACTGGATTGCACACCGGGTTACTACAACAATGAAGGCCAGGATCCAGGTCCACGCGCCAAGCTGAACGTGGGCTACCCGGCGGGTGCTTCGGCGTACTTCAAGTACATCGACACATGGCGTAGTGCAGGGAGTTTCGAGGGGCTGGAGTTTCGTGGCGAATAGCTGGTTCATCAGCACCCGCGTCACTACTCGCGGTTGATATGGCCGCCAGGAACAGTTGCTACGCTGAGGAAAAAAGTGAATAGCATGGATCTCAAATCGTTTGTTGATGCACATAGATGGGCGGTACAGACCAGTGCATCGAGCATTGGCGCTCCACAAGCGGCGCTCATTGGCATTGCCATAACGGATCGGAACGAAATTGTGTTCGATACTTTGTCGACCAGCCGCAAGGCTGCGAACTTGCGTGACAATCCAAGGCTTGCGATGGTAATTGGCGGATGGGAGGACGATGACCCTCGTTCGTTGCAGATCGAGGGCGATGTCGACTTCCCCGTGGGCGAAGAACTTGAGCGCATCAAGCTCGCCTACTATGCGGTATTTGCCGATGGACCGAGCAGGCTCGATTGGCCCGAGTTGGTCTATGTGCGCATGACACCACGCTGGGCGCGATTTTCCGACTATCTGGCCGAACCGCCGGATATTCATGAATGGACCATCTAGCGCGTATGTCGATAACACCGTGGAACTGGCGAGACATCACCTGGCTCAAACAAGGCACCCCACGTCAGCGGGCAGCCTGGGCGGTTCTCGAAGACCACGCAGTATTGGAGCGACTGGATGTGTTCGATCCCGTGCTGGCCGGCACCATTCCCCTCGACGTTGATCTGCCGGACAGTGATCTCGACATCATCTGCGAAGTGCATGATGCGTCCGCGTTCGCTGTTTGCCTCATGGACCACTTCGCAGCCGCTCCTCAATTCAGGTTGACGCGCGGCGTCGTGAACAACGTGCCGACGACCATTGCAAACTTCTTCATCGACGATTTCGCAATCAAGGTGTTTGGTCAGGCTGTTCCTGTCGATCACCAGGCGGCGGTGGTGCACCTAGAGGTAGAACACCGGCTCCTGGAATTGGCGCATGAATCACTTCGTTCCGCGGTTCGAGCTTTGAAGCGTGAGGGCCTGAAGACGGAACCCGCTTTTGCACAGTCGCTGGGACTTGCAGGCGATCCCTATGAACAGTTGTATGCGATGTGCACCTGGACGGATGATCGGCTTGTGGATGTTCTTGAAGCAGCCAAAGTGAATAGGTGAGGCGGAGGTATACCGTGCTGGAGTTACGACCGAACTGCGAGTGTTGCGATGTGGATCTTCCTGCCTCTTCGATGGACGCGCGCATCTGCTCGTTCGAATGTACGTTCTGTGCTGCGTGCGCTGATCAGAAGTTACATGGACGCTGTCCGAACTGTGGGGGTGATCTCGTTCAGCGACCGCGCCGTCCCGTTGAACATCTGACGCGCAGTCCGGCATCATCCAGACGAGTGTTCAAACCCGCTGGTTGTTCAGCGGGTGCACCGTGATACTCGAAGTGGTAGTTGTGCGTCGAATGATCTTGCGTGGTGGAGAAGCCATGGCATGGCATGTTGATCCCTGCCGTCGCTATTCGGTGGTGCTGGGTGGTGACCAATTGACCATCGAGTATCGAGATGGTCTGGCGTCGGAAGTGGTAGCCGTTCATCGTGGCATGGCGGGGTGGGATGACCCCGAGCCACGAGTCCACCGAGCCATCAACTCCGGCATCGAAACGTATGAAGAACTGGTGACATTCCTGCTGCCGAGTCCCGCTGCAGATCCGCAGCCACAACAGCTCATTCTTGATTAGGGTTCCGTCATGGACAAAGCTTGACGCGTTCGCTTGCGTTGAGCGCTGTGTAGATACAGAACGACACGTGGGGAAATTATGGCTCTGACTATCAGGAACGCTGAGGCAGAGCGCCTTGCAGAGGCGATAGCCAAGATTACGGGGGAGACCAAGACGGAGGCCGTTAACCGTGCGTTGCGTGATCGGCTGGCGCGACTGCGCCACAAGCGCACCAATCGGTCGTTAGCCGATGATATTGACGGTATTGGCCTGCACTGCGCCGCGCTCTCGGTCAAGGATGCCCGTCACGCAGATGAAATCCTCGGCTATGACGCAAACGAAAGCCCGGGCTGATGGTCATCAACACTTCTGCCGCGCTCGTTATCCTCCAGAATGAACCCGAGCGACGAAGGTTCGCCGAAGCAATCGAGGCGGCCGATGCACGCTGGATGTCGTCCGCCACCTGGGTCGAGTCATCCATCGTCATCGAAGTGCGATGCTGGCAGCGATGGTCAGCGATGGTCTGTGGGGTTTCGACCGATTGATGGAGCGGATCGCAGTTGAGATCGTTTCGGTCGACCTTGAACAAGCCCGCGCAGCCAGGGAGGCGTTCCGACGTTTCGGGAAGGGGCGACATCCTGCGGAACTCAACGTCGGCGACTGCTTCTCGTATGCACTGGCACGACCGCAAGCCAGGACCTGCCAGCAGGTGTCGCGAACGGCTTTCTTTCAGCGTTCTTTCCAACGTCTCTCCAGCGATCATGTTCGTTATTGTTGGGCTTGGCGTGTTACATCGAATCCCCGCGATTGGCTTGCCAGAATCCCTCAAAGTCGAAGGAAAGTTGGCGGTGATGTTTGATCGATAGCAGGTCGACTACTGCGGGAGCCTTGTCAGCCGCTGTTGCGTTGTTGTACAGGTAGAGCACCAGGTAGTCACCAGACAGGTACTCGCGCACGTCACCTGCCCCGAAGCGTTTGGCCAAATCTGCTGCTCGTTCGCGAGCCTCAATAGATTGGGACGCTCGGTCAAAAAAGCGCCGGCCGATACGCGGATGGCGTTCGAGGTTGTCGACGATGACGGATCCGAGCTCCTCCAGAAGGCTTGTGTAGGCCGCAGGTGCATCCCGTTCCGCCCAGTAGGCGCTGATCTGGGAGAGGTTGTACTCGAAATTCGCCGTGAACCTTACGAGGGCCTTGCGGGTCGCCACGGAGTCAGCGCGTTTTTCTTTTGCGTGTCTTGCCCAAGTTGGCCGCTTGTTTGAGGTCTGCCAGAGCATCACGTGCATCGCGTGTACGCCCTGCAGCCACGTC
>JAYSTS010000040.1:0-7913 GCA_043719475.1 Gammaproteobacteria bacterium
GTTTCGTCCGTCATCCGTAGTCGGTCCTCGAGAACCTTGAGCCGGGTGTCAGCCTCGCTGAGCAGCCCTTCCTGCTTATCGATCATGTCTTTCTGGTTCAGGATGAACCAGCCGGCCGCCACGAGGCCCACGACAAGGATGGCGAGCATTACGCTGGTGCCTATGTTCCGCCCACCGGCGCTAGCGGTAGGGTTATTTGCCGGTCGCCTTTCTGCCCGATAGCCCGTATCGGCAGCACTACTGACGCCGCCGGTCGAGGGTTCTCTTCGTTCTGCCATGGTGTTGGATTCCGGGTGTTTGCAAAAGCGGGCTATTGTCTTTGCCAGGACACAAAAAGCAAAGAGCCCGCACGAAGGCGGGCTCCTTTAGTGGTAGATCGTTGAGTAGTAGATCGTTGAGTAGTGGATCGTCGAGTTATCGATCGTTAGCAGCTCATCAACAACGGCCGCCCGTATGGCGGCCGTCACACGGTTGCATAGGTTTAGAGCAGACTCACAACACCAAACAGCACCACGGCCAGCACGACACTACTGGTGATCACGCCCTTGATCGTGGTCAGAACGCCCTGCTTGCCAAAGATCGCATTGGCTTCAAGCGCAGCGATGATGGCCAGCGCGACCAGGAATGGCAGCATGTTCGCCGAGTCGTCCAACAAGGAGCCATTCCCGAAGGAGCCATTACGCGAGTGCCCACTGGACACCATGAGCAGCAGCATGGGAACTGAGAATAGCGTGTTCGTCCGGGAAGCAAGCGCCGCTTTCGGAGCCGCAGCCGCAGCATTGGGGTCTGCTTGACCACCGGCGGCGACCTGCTGATTCGAGCCAACGATTATTTTCTGATTCGGCCAGATAATAAACCAGACATTCAGGAACATGAGCGTTGCCAGGGTTGCACCCACGCCGATGTCCAAGGTAAGGCCCTTGCCCTTGAGTCCGAGAAGGATCACACCGGTCAAAAAGGTGAACATCGCCGCCCAGCGGAACCACCAGAGGGCTCTTGGTGCCAACTTGCTCATGACGTCAACTTTGGCTGCTGCTTCGCCGACCTTCATGTATTCGGTCTGCACGAAATTGAAGTAATAGAGTAAACCGATCCAGCAGACGCCAAACAGGATATGGCTGAAGCGGCTCAGAAGATCAATGAAACCTGCGTCCATCTTACGTCCCCCCACGCATAGACTAATTGTTAGAAGCCCAGACTATAACGAATCGATTTCCGGCATGCCAAGGTTTAACCTCAATTGGACAAAAATTACGCAACCGAAAATGCTGCGCAGGGGTATTTGAGAGCTTCGTGTGGGAGCGATCTCCTGATCGCGATCTTCGATGATCCCAACAATCGCGGTCAGGAGACCGCTCCCACAAGAGACCACTCCCACCAGTAGACCGCTCCCACAAGAGACCGCTCCTGCAGCGGAGAGGGCGGCCCGACGCCGCGATGGGTTGGGCGTCTGCAGCTTTCCGATTATTGTCGAATCAAGGTTAAGAGGCGGATTGAAAAAACAACGGCCGGAGAATGCAAAACCCCGGCCTTGGCCGGGGTTTCTCAGGCGACGAGGAGTCGCTTGTTACATCATGCCACCCATATCCGGCATGCCGCCACCGCCACCACCGGCTGGCTTGTCTTCCGGCAGTTCGCTGACCATGGCTTCGGTCGTAATCATCAAACCTGCTACGGACGCGGCAGCCTGCAATGCAGTGCGCGTGACCTTGGCTGGATCGAGAATACCCATCTTCAGCATGTCACCGTATTCGCCGGTCGCTGCATTGAAGCCGTGATTGCCCTTCAGCGCTGCAACCTTGTCGAGCACAACTGAGCCTTCTGCGCCTGCGTTGGCAGCAATCTGGCGCAGCGGTGAAGACATCGCACGCATTGCAATCGCCACACCGACGTTCTGGTCTTCGTTGTCGCCCTTGACCTTGCGAACTGACTCCAGTGCACGGATCAGAGTAACGCCGCCACCGGGTACAACACCTTCTTCCACAGCAGCGCGAGTTGAGTGCAACGCGTCTTCCACACGTGCCTTCTTCTCTTTCATTTCCACTTCAGTCGGAGCACCGACCTTGATGACCGCAACACCACCAGCCAGTTTGGCAAGGCGTTCCTGCAGTTTTTCCCGGTCGTAATCGGAGGACGTGTCCTCGATTTCCGCGCGAATCTGCTTGATACGACCTTCGATGTCGGCCTTCACGCCTGCGCCGTCAATGATCGTAGTGTTTTCTTTCGTGGAGCTGACACGCTTGGCCGTGCCGAGGTCTTCCAGGGTTGCGCCTTCCAGGGTCAGCCCAACTTCTTCAGAGATCACGGTCGCGCCGGTCAGGATTGCGATGTCCTGCAGCATGGCCTTGCGACGATCACCAAATCCTGGGGCCTTAGCGGCGGCAACCTTGACGATACCGCGCATGTTGTTGACTACGAGCGTCGCCAGAGCTTCGCCTTCGATGTCTTCCGCAATCACCATCAAGGACTTGCCCGACTTGGCGACGGCTTCCAGTACCGGCAGCATGTCGCGAATGTTCGAGATCTTCTTTTCGCAGAGGAGGATGTACGGATCTTCCAGCTGTGCGGACATCGTTTCCTGATTGTTGATGAAGTAAGGCGACAGGTAGCCACGATCGAACTGCATGCCTTCAACGATATCCAGCTCGTTTTCGAGACCGGTACCCTCTTCAACGGTGATGACGCCTTCCTTGCCAACTTTGTCCATGGCTTCGGCAATGATCTGGCCGACTGCGTGATCGCTGTTCGCGGAAATGGTGCCCACCTGAGCGATCGACTTGGAGTCGGTGCAAGGGGTGGCCATGCCTTTGATGTGTTCAACTGCGGCGGCAACGGCCTTGTCGATGCCTCGCTTGAGATCCATCGGGTTCATTCCTGCGGCAACTGACTTCAACCCTTCCGTCAGGATGGCCTGAGCAAGAACGGTTGCAGTGGTGGTGCCGTCACCTGCCTCATCGGAGGTCTGGCTGGCGACTTCTTTCACCATCTGCGCGCCCATATTCTGGAACTTGTCCTTCAGCTGGATTTCCTTGGCAACAGACACGCCGTCTTTGGTCACCGTGGGCGCACCAAAGGACTTGTCGAGTATAACGTTGCGGCCTTTCGGACCCAGGGTGACTTTTACGGCATTGGCCAGGATGTTCACGCCTTCCAGCATGCGGCTGCGGGCTTCATCCCCAAATTTGACTTCTTTTGCGCTCATTGCGAATTTCCTCTTGAGTTATGTGCCTGCACTTACTTTTCAACGACGCCGAAGATTTCGGCCTCGGTCAGGATCAGTAGTTCTTCGTTATTGACCTTGACGGTGCTGCCACCGTATTGACCGAAAATCACGCGGTCCCCGACTTTCACGTCAAGCTTGCGCACCTGGCCATTGTCCAGAACCTTGCCGGTGCCGATCGCCAGCACTTCACCTTGCTGAGGCTTTTCCCCGGCGGAGTCCGGCAGAACGATGCCACCAGCAGTTTTCTTTTCTTCTTCCAGACGGCGTACAACCACACGATCGTGCAGCGGTCGAATTTTCATCGCTTATCTCCCAATGGTTATGGAACCGGATCGATTATTTCAATTCTGTTAGCACTCTCGAACCCCGAGTGCCAATAGCAGGTCGCCATGATAGGGGCGGAAAAAGCAGATTCAAGGCCTGAATGAGCGCGAGCGCACGAAATCACGTCGATCGCAGGGCGAAAGCCTGAGTTATTCCTAAACTGCTTGTTGCAATCGCAACAAACCGTCGTTCAATGCAGAGCACTATCCTTGTCGTCAATCAGGAACCAGCCCTCGCCTGGGCGATCCAGCGGGCGCTGCGCCACGAGGATCTCGAACTGCTGTCGGTCAGCTCGATCAGTGAAGCCAAGTCAAAACTCGAGACCAACAAGGTCGATGTGATCATCAGCGATCAGTGCCAGCCGGAATCACCCGGATCAGAATTCCTCGGCTGGGTCGGGAGCCAATACCCGGACACGGTCGGACTTCTACTGGCCAGCGAGCAGGACCTGCATGCTGTCGTTACCGCCATCAACAGCGGGCATATCTACAAATTCTTAGCCAAGCCCTGGACCAACGATGCTCTGCGCATCGTGGTTCGGGACGCCGTTAGCAAGGCACGCGAAGGGCAGATAGACGCGAAGACCGGATGGCTTACCCATCGATCTTTCTGCACCAGGACGAGCTTAGCGCTGGGTGTGCGCCAACTCCGTATCGTCGTCTGCGAAATACGCAATGCAACGACTGCCTGGGCCATGCTCGACAGCACACAACGCGTGCTGTTGGCACAGAAGATTGCCGATCGATGCATCGCCGCAGCCGGTGATCCGGTGGTACCGCACGCGTCCCTGGACCGCGGCCTGTTCGCGTTCGCTCTTGATCAAGCGCTCGACGAAAGCAGCCTGGAAGGGATTTTTGAACGACTGGGCACCCCCATTGCCCTCGATCGCAAGGCTATCTCGCTGATGCTCGATTTTGGCTATGCCGACTCGGAGCCTGGCGAGCAGGACGGTAGCGCATTGCTTCGCCGCGCGATGGTGGCCCTGACTTCTCTCGACAGCGATAACCCTCGCCGAATCGCACGTTATTCGGGCGAGACCACCACCAATCTGCATCAGCGGCATTCGCTCGAACGCGATATGACTCGGGCATTGGGTCGCAACGAATTCTTCATTCAGATACAACCACAGGTCTCAACCAGAAATTTTCAGATCATCGCCGGTGAAACGCTGATGCGGTGGCGCCATCCGTTGCAGGGACTGATATCTCCCATGCAGTTCATCGACATGGCCGAACGCAATGGATTCATCAATGAGATTGGCCTATGGGTTGCTAACAAAACAGTACAAACACTGGAGGCGCTCAACCAGGCGGGCGCCGATTGGGTGCGATTGAGTTTGAACGTTTCGCCACGCCAATTTCTCGGTGCACAGACCGCTGGTTGGGCGATGCTGCTACGCGACTACGCGATCGACAGCCCCGAGTTGCTTCGACGGCTCGAACTCGAAATTACCGAGAGTACGATTCTTCACGATCAGCGCCTCGCGTATGCGCTACTGGCTGAATTCAAGGAAATGGGTTTGCGAATCGCCCTGGATGATTTTGGTACCGGCTACTCCTCACTCTCCCAGATCATGGAACTGCCGCTGGATGTACTGAAACTGGACCGAAGCCTGATCCGGGACATCGAACACAATCCTCGCAGCCGCATCATGGTGACCCATCTGACCAGGATGTCGCACGACCTGGGGCTGGAAGTGATCGCCGAAGGTGTCGAAACCCAGGCGCAGATCGATCTATGTCAGGAACTCGAATGCGATCTGATTCAGGGTTATGCATTCCATCGACCCCTGGATCTGCCGGACTTCATGAAGGCACTCGACGAGGAGCGTCCTGCCAATCGGCACTGATTAGACTGTTGATCAGGCAGTCTTGCCACATGCCTCGAGTCGTTGCATGCTTTGCTGGTCCGCTTCGCCGCCCCCCCCCAAGGTTTCAAGGTGCAAAGGTGCGACAACCATGTCACCCGAGTTCACGACCGCAGTCCACCATCTGCTTGGCCAGATTCCACGGGGCAAGCTAAGTACGTACGGTCAACTCGCCCGATTAGCCGGCTACCCGGGTTACGCCCGCCATGTCGGTCGGCTACTGGCGCAGCTGCCAGAAGACTCGACACTGCCCTGGTTTCGGGTTGTGAATGCGAGCCTGAGCCTTTCCCGTCAAGGCACGGCTGTGGCAACCCGACAGAGGTCGCTATTAAAAGCAGAAGGCGTTGAATTCAAGGGTGAGCGGGCGTCAAAAAATCATCTTTGGGTGCCATGAGATCGGCAGCCCGACGCCCAAGCAATACAACCAGCAGCATTGCCGGGAGGCCAAGCAGCGCGGCGTAGACGAAAAATGCCGTGTAGCCAAAGCCTTCCACGACGAGGCCTGAAAATCCGCCGAACAATCCGCCGAGACTGGTCATCAACGAACTGAACAGCGCATATTGGGTCGCCGTATACGTGCGGTGCGTAAGACTGGAGAGGAAGGCTATAAACACCACGTTTGCCAACCCACCACTGAAGTTGTCTGCGCTGATTACCGCTGCAAGCAGCGGCACCGAAGCCTCACCCAACCACGACAAGCTGGCAAACGCTAGATTGGTCAGCGCGACCATCGCTGCAGCACCCAGCAGCATGCCACGAAGGCCATAACGAACCACCAGCATGCCACCAACCAACGAGCCGACAATGGTCATGCCGAACCCGAACACTTTGGCAATACTGGCGATCTGCGTTTTGGTGAACCCGAGGTCGAGGTAAAACGGATTGGCCATCACACCCATGGTGATGTCGCTCAATCGAAACACCGCAATCAGCAGGAGCACCAGCCACGCCAGTGCCGAACCGTTCCGATTGAAAAATTCGCGAAACGGATCGAGCACCGCTTCCCGCATCCAGACGCCGAAGGAGCGTGAACCCATGGCCGTGCGGGCAGAGGCCAACCGATGTTCCGGCTCTCGAATGCACAGAGTAGTGATCATGCCAACCAGCATGCAGGCAGCCATCGACAGATAGGCAATTGGCCACGATGCGTACTCGGCGATGAACAGCGCACCAGCACCGCCGACCAGCAACGCCAGGCGGTAGCCAAAGATATAGGCAGCAGACAACGCAGCCTGGTGTTGGGTTGCTGCAACCTCAATGCGATACGCATCGATCACGATATCCTGGGTTGCCGAACCAAAGGCCAGCGTTAACGCACACAACACGACGGGTAGCAGCGAGACGGCAGGATCGGTCGATGCAAGACCTGTCAGAGACGCGGCGATCAGGCATTGCGCCAGAAGCATCCAGCTGCGCCGTGCGCCAAGCCTTCGTATCGGGCCAGCCAGGCGGATCGAGTCGATGACCGGAGCCCAGAGAACCTTGATCGAATAAGTCAACGACAACATGCTGACGAAGCCAATGGTCGACAGAGCGATGCCCGACTCCCTGAGCCAGACCGACAACGTCGAAAAAACCAGCAGGTAAGGCAGGCCGGCCGAAAAACCCAGCAAGGTTAGTACTGCCACTTCCCGGCGGCCATAAATCGCAACGGCGGCTGCCCAGCGGCGATCGATCCCGCCGGTGGTGTGGTTCGATGTCACTCGCGGAAGTTGTCGAACTGCAGCGGTATCTTGAGCTCGGCCTTACGCAGCAGCGACATGATTTCCTGCAGGTCGTCCCGCTTCTTGCCGGTGACGCGTAGTTTTTCGCCATTGACCTGCGATTGCACCTTCACCTTGCTGTCCTTGATGAGACGGGTAATGGTCTTCGCATTGTCCTTGTCGATGCCCTGCTGAAGCGTGTACTTGCGGCGCTTCTGCTTGCCGGCTCCCTCCACTTGACCCGCTTCCAGGCACTGAACGTCCACATTTCGCCGGATCAGCTTGTCGCGAAGAATGTCCTCCATCTGGGTGAGCTGGAATTCTTCTAGAGCCGCCACCACGATGGACTCATCCTCGATAGTGAAGCTTGCATCTATGCCTTTGAAATCAAAGCGCTTTTCAAGCTCCCGACCGGCTTGATCGACAGCATTTCTCACTTCCTGCATATCCACTTCGGAGATCACATCAAAAGATGGCACGACAACTCACTCCTCGCGCTGTTTGGTCCATCAGCATGCGTTCCTGCTAACATGCCGCTTCGCCCGTAGTTCCAGCCCGCTAACTTACATGCCGAAGGCAGACATTCCAATTATCGTCGTCGATGACGCGAAGTTCTCTTCCGCGATCATCGCCAAAGCACTGCGCGCCGGTGGGTTCAACAACGTCCGCTTCACCAATAATCCACTGCAGGCGCTCCGCTCGCTGGAAAAGCGACCTGCCGAGGTGGTCATCGCTGATTGGTTGATGCCAACGATGGATGGCATCGAACTGGCCCGCCGTATCAAGAAGATGGACG
>JAYSTS010000391.1:0-1835 GCA_043719475.1 Gammaproteobacteria bacterium
CCTGGCAAAACCTGAGAATGCCGGTTGCGGGACACGTGTGCAGAAAGGAATCGGGTAACGCGCAGGTTCAGCGGGCGCCGTTCAGCTCCCAATGGACCAGATGCATTGGCGGAACCAGTCATTGATCTGCTCGACACTCATCGGACGACCTGAATAGTAGCCCTGAATGCTGTCGCAGCCGAGGTTATCGAGCATATCCCAGGTTTCCTTGTTCTCTACGCCTTCGGCCACCACCCGGTAACCGAGATTGTGGGCAAGATCGACCGTTGAACGAACAATGACCGCGTCGTTCTCGTCACGCGCCATCTCCAGCACGAAAGATTTGTCGATCTTCATGGTATGCAGCGGCAATTTCTTCAGATAGGCGAGTGATGAATAGCCTGTGCCGTAGTCGTCGATGGTGATTGTGATCCCGGCTTCGTTCAGTCTCTGCAGTACCTGCACCCCATGCTCGATATCAGCCATGAGCACGTTCTCGGTGATTTCGATTTCGAGGCATTGCGGCAGAGTCCCGACGGAACGCACCAGTTTCTGGATCTTGTCGACCAGGTCCGGCTGCTGGAAGCTGCGTCCCGCCATGTTCACGGCGACGCGCAGCAGACGCCCGTCCAGGCGCCACTCCCGGCACTGTTTCAAGGCTGTCTCCACCACCCAGTCGGAAATGGGATTGATGAGACCATGGCGCTCGGCCAGCGGAATGAACTCGTCCGGTTCGATCAGACCGCGTTGCGGGTGCTGCCAGCGGATCAACGCCTCGACACCGACCACGCGACGCGCGCGCAGATCGATCTGCGGCTGGTAATGCAACACAAACTCCTGGTTCTCGATCGCGCGCCGCAACTCTCCCGAGAGTTGCAGGCGCTCGGGTGTGTGCGGATCGCTGGCGGCGTCGTAGAACACATGCGCGATATCCCGATTCTTGGCGCCGTACATGGCCACGTCGGCACGACTCATGAGCGTGTCCATTTCCTCGCCGTGCTCGGGAAACACCACAATGCCAATACCAGCGCCGAGATAGAGCTCTTTCCCGTCATGCAGGAACGGCTTGGCGAAACAACCGAGAATGTTCTGTGCCACCTTCTCGGCGGTCTTGCGTCCGTCTCTGACATCGGGCAACAGTATGGCGAATTCGTCCCCGCCAAGGCGCGCGAGGGTATCGGCATCGCGCAACACGGGCTTAAGGCGCTCGGCCACCAGCCGCAGAACAGCGTCTCCCGCCGGGTGGCCGAGGGTATCGTTGATTTCCTTAAAATGGTTCAAGTCCATGAGCATCAACACCACGTTCGGCCGACTGCTGTTGCGGCGAGCCGACGCAAGTGCCTGATCCAATCGATCAAGAAACAGGGTGCGATTGTGCAGACCGGTCAGGCTGTCGGTCGTCGCCAGGCGTTGCAGGCGTTCGATGGTGAGCTTGGCCTCGGTGGCATCTTCCATCAGCCCATCGATGCGCACCACCCGTCCATCGCTATCGCGAAACGGCTGGAACACGCGCCGGAACCAGCGCTCGCTTTCACCCGGCACGATCACGCGGCTTTCGACTTCAACCTGCTCGCCGCGCAGCGCCTGCTGCCAGGCAAGCATCACCGTCTCGCGATCCTCCGGGACGGTCCAACCCAGGCAAGGAATGGGCATCTCGATATCGAGATAGCAGATCTTGCTGGTGGACGGGCTGACGTACAGTGGCTGGTTGTTCACCACATCCACCGACCACAGGACCTGCGGCAAATTCGCCAACAGGCTGGTCACCTGGCCCTGCAGATTCTCCACCAGACGATGCTCGGCCTCGACCGCTCGCATCGCCGCATCCCAATAACCTTCGAGCATCAGGCCCATAT
>JAYSTS010000392.1:0-3851 GCA_043719475.1 Gammaproteobacteria bacterium
TGACGTTTCTTGCAGCGCGTCTTCTCAATCAATGTCTGATCGCGGATGGACAGGCGCCTGTTTCTGCTTTGCAGGTGCGTCATGTCGCGCGAGCCAACACTCAGATGGCCGAGCGCAGTGCGTTCGTCCGCATGTTTCGCTGGAATTATTTTGCTTCGGTGCGCGGCGCGGGTCGGACTCTCTTTGGGCTGGTCGATACGCGGTTCGAGAGACACTTTGAGGAATTGACCGACGGCTTCGGTACGGGTGGTCAGGATCGCTCGAAGTTGCGCAAACTGGGCCGGATGGTGTTCTACCTGCAACGCATGACGACGCCTCATCGAGTGGTCCCGGTCTTCAGCGAGCGCTTCTGGCGATTGTCGTTCGCCGATCGGTTTGATGACTGGCCACTGGATCATGCCCGTGTTGCGGTCAGTGCTGCAGGCCAGTGCGAGTCATTGCTGACATCCAGTCCAACCCCTGCAGCGCTTCTTCAGACGGTGGTCGCCGATACTCTTGAAGGTGTTCGTTCACCGATCAGCGGCATGCCCGTGACGTGGGAAGTTTTCTGGCAGCTGCCGAAGCAGGCGGGTGCGTTCGGTGAATACGGTGTGGCAGGTAATCGATTTGGTGAAGAGGTCGAATTCGACTGCGATGCAAGCGAACCCTGCGTTCTGCTGCGTCACGATCCACTGTATCGGGAATTTGCTGATGCGCGCCATAACGCGGCGATTCGCGCGACCATGCAAGCGTTGATGTGGCTGCGAAGGCCCCCATCTGCAGACAAGGATCTGGAGGTCCCGCTGATTGGTGGGTCAGCCACTCATTGAGGAGACGCGGTTCATGCTGAATGATGTACGGGTACTTGACCTTGCAGCGCCGGAATCGTGGCTGGCTGGGCAGTTACTGGCGGACATGGGCGCGACGGTTGAACTTTGGGAGCGACCAACTGCTGCACAGGTCGATCCGTTCTGGCGACAAGCGTATGCCAGCAGCAAAATACAGCGGCGGATTGACTGGCTTGGCGATACGCCCCGCTTGTTGGCACAACTGGAAGGTGCGGATGTTGTTATCGAGTCCATGGGTGAGTCCTGGTTCGCTGCAATCGGTATGCCGCGTGATGTGTTTGCAGCCCGGTTCCCGCATCTCGTCCACGTCACCATCACGGGTTTTGGCAGCGCAGGTCCAAAGGCCGATTGGGCGGCCACCGATCTTGTTGCCTGTGCTGCCTCGGGTTTTCTCTATCTCTCGGGTGCTCCAGATGGGGTGCCACTGCGCATCGGTGCACCGCAGTCATTTCACCACGCGGCAGCGGATGCAGTGGTTGCCGTGCAGATTGCGCTGCTCGCACGAGAGCAGTGTGGTCTGGGTCAACACGTCGATCTGTCTGCACAACAGAGCACGACTTACGCGCTGCTCAATCGTTCGCTCGACAAGCCGGTGGGTCAAACGAAGGCGATGCGTGCCAGTGCGTCATCACGCATCGGCAGTGTTGAACTGCGTAGTCTGTATCCAGCTGCCGATGGCTGGGTGATGGTGCTGCAGGGCATAGTGCCGCCGCTGGTTGCGTTCATGGATCGCCTGACGCAGTGGCTGCACGGTCTGGGGCTGCTCGATGCCAAACTGCTGGGACAGCCGTGGGGGCAGTCAGCAATGAATATGGCGACAGGTGCCATTACCCAGGAGCAATGGGCGCCGATTCAGGATGCGATCGCCAGCGCGATGGCCTCCCGCAGCAAAGCTGAGCTGATGGCGATTGCGGTCGAACACCGATTGCTGATTGCCCCGGTCCTGTCGATTGCGGATGTACTTCAAAGTCAGCATGCAACGGATCGTTCACTGGTAATCAAGCGTTTTGGGATGAAACGGCTTGGTGCGTTTGCTCACTTGTCGAAGACGCCGTTTCCGTTGCTTCGCGGGCGTCCTGAGGTGTGGTCGCCACGCGCGTTGACCTTGAATCCTGGCGCGACCTTGGGGCTACCGCTGTCCGGGGTGAAAATTCTTGATCTCTTCTGGGTGGTGGCAGGCCCTGGTTCAACACGAATGCTCGCCGACTATGGCGCCACCGTGATCCACGTCGAATCTTCGACCCGGGTCGACATGGTGCGCAGTGTGCCGCCATACATCGACGGCGTCGTCGATCCGGAAAATGCAGGCGCACATCACTCAACCAATGCCAACAAGTTGAATCTGGCGCTCAATCTCGGGGTGCCAGTTGCCCGGGAAGTGCTCCTGGATCTGGTTCAGTGGGCAGATGTCATCACCGAGAGTTTTGCTCCGGGTGCGGCGGCGCGAATGGGACTTTCCTGGGCGCAGGTCCAGCGAATCAATCCGCGCGCCATAATGATCTCGAGTTGTTTGATGGGTCAGGATGGTGCGTTCAGTGCCTACGCAGGTTATGGCAACCTGGCGGCCGCAGTCAGTGGTTTTTATGGTCTGACGGGATTGCCTGAAGAACCGCCAACCGGGTGTTTTGGGCCGTACACCGATTTCCTGGGTGTGCGGTTCAATGCGATGGCCATTCTTGCAGCGCTTGAACATCGTCGGGCGACTGGAGAAGGTCAGTACATCGATATGGCACAGGCCGAGGCCGGGATGAACTTCCTCTGCGCAGAGTGCGCGCGTTATCTGTCGACGGGCAAGGTTTCCCGGGCCAACGGCAATCGAGATCCTGCATATGTGCCGCAAGGCGTGTGGCGAGTTGTTGGGGATGATCGATGGCTTGCGCTGTCGGTGCGTCATGATGAGGATTGGCAGGCGCTGTGTGATCTTGCCGGTGGCGATTTTGTATCGCTGCGCGGGTTGAGTCTTGCCGAGCGTAAACAACAGGAGGAGTTGCTGGAGTCGAGGCTTTCGAACTGGCTTTCCGATCTGGACGGAGCAGACATTGAAGTTCAGCTGCAATCAGTGGGTGTGCCTGCGCATCGGGCGCTCGACACCTATGAGCTCTTCGAGGATGCGCAGCTTTCGTATCGCCAGCACTACCAGCAGGTAACGCACAACAAACACGCCAAGGCGTGGGTAGAAAGTACGCGACTGAGCATGTCGCGGACGCAGCCTCGCAAACCTGAATTCGCGCCCTGGTTTGGTATCGACAATGATGTCGTGCTGAGGAATATTCTTGGCTATGACGATGGCCGAATCGCTACGCTTGCATCGGCCGGAGCGTTAAGGTAGTTCCTGCACTTGCTGCGCGGCCAAAAAGCGAGCTGCATTCGAGATCAGGCAGACTCTTGAAGGGACACCACCGTCTGTACGTCGAAGGAGGTAACACTGATCCAGTTCTGCCCGACTTGGTGCGGGAAGTTGTTTGATCTTGTTTCGCCCGTGGCTGGTGATGGAGGCGATTGGATCGGCCTGTGAATCAGCAACAGCATGGCGAATCACGGTCGGATCCGTTGGTACGGTTGATCCCGTAGTGGAGTTGGTGGAGTTGGTGGAGTTGGTGTCGGGTGATGTCATCGAAGTCGCAGTTGAAGACACTTGCGCATGTGGTGGCGGTTGGCTCATTGGAGACACCGCGTCCGATTTGAGGCCCGTTAACTGGGTCATCAGGTAAAACAGCCCGACAATGACTGGCAGTACCACGAACGCGGCGATGTTCTGCGAACGTTGTGGGCGAGCTGATGCAGCCGATCTTGTACTCATCCCGGGAAAGGAGGACTTGCCCTCGCTCTTCAACCATTCGGCCAGTGCAAGCACGGTCCTGTCGGCTGATCGGCCAGGCCAGGAGCGCAGATCGACGCTGCGGGCATTCCTGACACCTGGGTCGACATCGGTAAGCAGCACGGCCACGACTGAGTTGTTTACGCGAAGCGCTTTTTTCAACCAGGGCTGAGTGTCATAGCTGCGTCCACACATGACGAGGCCGG
>JAYSTS010000393.1:0-9280 GCA_043719475.1 Gammaproteobacteria bacterium
TGCCGAAGTGGTGTCTCGGCCAAAGGTCATTACCGCTGACAAGTCGACCGCGATCATTGAGTCCGGCGTGGAAATTCCCTACCAGGAGGCGACTTCAAGCGGTGCAACCAACGTGTCCTTCAAGGATGCGGTGCTCGCCCTCGAAGTCACTCCGCAGATCACGCCTGATGACCGGGTCATCATGAAGCTCAACATCAAGCAGGATACGGTGGGGGTCGTGTTTAACGGCGTGCCGTCCATCAACACCAACGAAGTGGAAACCGAAGTTCTGGTTGCCAACGGAGAAACTGTCGTACTAGGCGGAATTTTCACGACAGACAAGAACGTTTCCACCACCAAGACCCCGTTTCTGGGCGACCTTCCCTACATCGGCAGGATCTTCCGCAATACGCTCGAACGTGACGACAAGCAGGAACTCCTGATTTTCATCACGCCCCGTATCATTTCTGATTCGTTGACGGACCAATGAACCCAGGCTGACCTGTCCAGAACGGGCAGATGGAAAACGGTTAGACTAGTGGCGCCTCGTGCGCCACTATTTTTATGGACAAGCGCCCAAACATATTTCTCGTCGGCTTGATGGCGGTGGGCAAGACAACCATCGGTCGTTTGCTCGCCAATGCGCTGCACATGTATTTCTACGACAGTGATCATGAGATTGAATACCGTGCTGGCGCCGCAACGAGCTGGATCTTTGAGAAAGAAGGCGAAGCCGGCTTTCGCGATCGCGAGGAACAGGTGATTGATGACCTTTCATGCCGGCAGAACATCGTGCTCGCGACTGGGGGTGGAGCGGTACTTCGCGAAGCCAATCGTCTGCACCTCGCCGCAAGGGGCGTGGTCATACATCTGGACAGTCCGATAGACCGCCTGGTGGAACGAACCAGCAAGGATCGCAAACGACCCTTGCTGCGCAATGGTGACCCGAGGCAGACGCTGACCCGGTTGATGACTGACCGCGCGCCTCTCTATGCCGAGGTGCGAGACTACTGCTTCCTGACCGATCGCCAGAGCCCGAAGTCGTTGGCCCGTCACATTGAAGACACGCTGAGAGCTGATGGAGTAATCGATTGAAGACCTTGCGTGTCGAACTTGGCGAACGCAGCTATCCAATTTTCATGGGCTCAGGATTGCTTGAGGATCGTCAGTTGCTGCGGTCGATTGTTCCCGCACGCCAGGTTGCCATCATTACCAACGATATCGTAGGACCGCTCTACCAGGAACGGCTGATACGTGGGCTCGACAGTGATCGTATCGATGTTTTCACGCTCCCCGATGGCGAAGCAAACAAGACACTGGACACGTGGGCCGGGATTCACGACTTTCTCGCCGCTCGTCGCCACAATCGTTCAACGACGATCATTGCACTGGGCGGTGGAGTGGTTGGTGATATGGCCGGCTTCGCGGCGGCGACCTGGCAGCGTGGTGTCCGGTTTGTGCAGATCCCGACCACATTGCTCGCACAGGTTGACTCATCCGTAGGTGGCAAGACCGGAGTGAATCTGCCAGCGGGCAAGAATCTGGTCGGCGCTTTTTTCCAACCGTCGGCGGTGCTGGCAGATACGGATTTTCTGGTCACTCTGCCAGATCGCGAATATCGAGCGGGTCTTGCCGAAGTGCTCAAGTATGGGGTTATTGCCGACCCGTTGTTCTTTGGATTTCTCGAGCGAAACGTCGACGCAATATTGGCTCGTGAAACAAGCGCACTCACCCACTGCATCGAACGATCCTGTTCCATCAAGGCCGAAGTCGTGGCAGGCGATGAACGTGAAGATGGTCGACGCGCGATCCTGAATTTTGGCCACACGTTTGGTCACGCCATCGAAAAACTGGTGGGCTACGGTGAATTGCTGCATGGCGAGGCGGTTGGTCTTGGCATGGTGATGGCAGCGGACTTGTCCTGCCGTTTGGGTCAACTTGACTGGACCTCAGCGCGTCGAATCAAGGCGTTGGTCGGAGCATTTGGCTTGCCGGTATCAAAACAGTCCAACCTTTTGAACGCCGATGCGATGCGTCACGCCTTTGGCATGGACAAGAAGGTGATGGATGGTAGAGTGCGCTTCGTGTTGGCAACTGCACTTGGTCACGCCGAGATTCGCGACGACGTTACCGCGCCAGCTCTGGACGCAACTCTGAACACGGACTCACTCTGCAATTCTGATGGCTGACGGTGAACTCGGCTTCCTTGGCTTGACACATAATCCGTTCGTTTCGGAAAGCAGTGATTTTTTTGAGGGTGGTGATCGGAAGACGCACCTTGAACAGGTCCGTCATCTTGGGCAGTGGACTCGCCACGTCATCCTGGTAACCGGCCCGCTTGGTGTCGGCAAGACTACCCTGTATCGCCAGCTGTCGATGACGCTGGAACCGCGGGTAAAAGCGGCCAGGCTCAATGGCGTGTTGGTGAATACCGCCCGCGACGTGTTGAGCTCGATCGCTCAAGGGCTTGGCGCCACGGTAAATGCTGACGCCAACGTTCAGACCATCGCCCAGGTGTTGGCCACCTACATCATTGGCCAGGATCGACAAGGGCGTTTCTGCCTCGTGATGGTTGATGATGCGCAGTTGCTTGACCTGCAGTCATTGGAAGAACTGCTGAAGCTGACTCGCAGCGGTCCAGCCTATGTCTGTCTTTTTGGCGAGCCGGGCCTGGTCAATTCTGTCGCTAAAACTGCGGCACGTAATGAATTGTCGTGGCATGAGATTCGGCTGGCGGGGTTCGCGCTGCCCGATATCGAAAAGTACCTGGCCTGGAAACTGTCACTCGCACAATATCGAGGTCGACTCCCTTTTTCGCCCACTCAGCTCAATCGCCTTGCCAAGTTGTCCGGCGGTTTGCCGGCCGCGATCAATCATGTTGGTGCTGAGTTGATTGAGCGGCTCGAGTCCGGCGACAGCGGTAGTAGCGGGGTTCAGTTTCCAGTCGCCCATGGACTCATAGTTGTTTTGCTGGTGGTTGTCGTCAGCCTGGCTTATCTGGTCTTGAATGGGTCTGAGGATGATGTTCCGGACAGTTCGAAGGTCAGCGTGTCGCATATCGAGTTGCCTGGGGCAACGCGCACAGAGGAAGTCCCCTCTGATGCGATGACTGAAGCTGAACAACCAGCACCCGAATCCAATTCAATTCAGTCGAGCGAACCCGTTGCGGCGACGGGTGTCATACCAACCGTCGCGGAAGTAATGCCAGGTACTTTGCCGCCGCTTGAACCGGTCGTTTCCGAACAGGCGGTCTCACCAGAAGTTGGGAAAGCCGTCGACAACATTGTACCGGCCGAACTTGTAGTCCCGACCACCAAGGTACCGGCCACCAAGGTACCGACCATCAAGGCACCGTCCACCAACACAGCAGCCAACATTGCACCAGGCCAAACACCACGCATCCCTTATGGCGCGCACGATGCGGCCTGGCTGAAACAGCAATCCGTTTCAGCTTATACGATTCAGCTTGTATCGCTGTCCACGGAAGAGCGGTTGGTGGCATACCTTGCACAACAACAGGATCGCAGCCAATTCGCGTGGTACCCGATTGTCCGTGGAGGCAAACGGTTGTACGTCGTGACCTATGGTAATTTTGATTCGAAAGCTGCTGCAGATACTGCAGCGGCCTCGTTGCCCAGCGAAGTTGGAAAGGTCGAGCCCTGGGTTCGACCACTCAAGCTGGTGCAGGAAGCAATCGCTGCGGGAACCTGACGTCGAAGTATCGAGCTGAGAACTCGAAGTATCGAGTTGAGAACTCGAAGTATCGAGTTGATCTAAGGCAACTGGGTGTTACCCATCAGGAATCGATCAATTTCGCGTGCGGCGTCTCGCCCTTCGTTGATCGCGCGCACTACCAACGACTGACCGCGCCGGCAATCCCCAGCCGCATAAACGCCAGGGACGTTGGTGGCATAAGAGCCATAACCTGCCTTGTAGTTGGATCGCTCATCGTAACCAATGCCGAGCGGCTCGGAAGCGCCATGCTCGGGTCCGAGGAATCCCATCGCGAGTAACACGAGGTCAGCAGGCCATACCTTTTCCGAGCCTGCTATGTTCTCGAACTTACCACCCTTCATCTCGACGTTTGTGGTCTTGATCGCTTTAACGTGACCGTTGCCGTTATCAATGAACTCAAGCGATGAAATGCTGTAGACCCGCGGATCGCTGCCATCGCGCTGCGCAGCTTCCTGGTGACCGTAGTCAACGCGATAGATGCGGGGCCAGGTAGGCCATGGGTTGTCGCCTGCACGATCCGCTGGCGGCTTAGGAAACAGTTCGAAGTTCACGAGACTCTTGCAGCCATGTCGCAGTGACGTACCGATACAGTCCGTGCCGGTATCGCCACCGCCGATGACGATGACATCCTTGCTTTTGGCGCTGATGTACTTGCCATCGGCGAGTCCGCTGTCCAGGAGGCTCTTGGTATTGGCGGTGAGAAACTCCATGGCGAAGTGGATGCCCTGCAAAGGGCGCCCGGCGATTGGCAGATCGCGTGGCGCTGTAGCACCTGTCGCGTAGAGCACAGCATCGTACTGTGCCTTCAACACGCGCACGTCAACGGATCCGTGGCCGCCATCGCCAATATTCTGGTTGGTGCGAAAGGAGATGCCTTCCTGCTCGAGCAAACGGACACGACGACCGACGACGTCTTCCTTGCCGAGTTTCATGTTCGGAATGCCGTACATCAGCAGGCCACCAATGCGATCAGCGCGTTCGTAAACGGTAACCAGGTGGCCTGCGCGATTGAGTTGCGCAGCTGCGGCCAGACCGGCAGGGCCCGAGCCAATCACGGCAATCTTGCGACCGGTTCGACGTAGAGGGGGTTCTGCAATCACCCAACCCTCGGCAAAACCCCGATCAATGATCGCCATCTCGATGTTCTTGATCGTGACTGCGGGATCGGTAATGCCCAGCACACAGGCGCCCTCACAAGGCGCCGGACACACACGTCCCGTGAACTCGGGGAAATTATTCGTCTTGTGGAGACGGTCGAGGGCTTCGCGCCATTCGCCGTGATAAACAAGATCGTTCCACTCAGGAATGAGATTGTGAATCGGACAACCATCGTTCGACTGACAAAAAGGTACACCACAATCCATGCATCGCGCGCCTTGGGTCTTGAGCCTGTCCTCGTCATGGGCGGTATAAATTTCATTGAAATCGAGCAAACGAACGGCTGCTTCGCGATACGGCGCCGCACTGCGTGGAAATTCCATGAAACCGGTTGGCTTGCCCATATGACCTGTTGTCCCTTTGCTTTTTCCCCTCGCGCCTATCGGTGCGAGTCTTGTCTGTCGCACTACTGGCGCGAATCGAATTTATTGCACGTGGCAGCGCTTTTTTATGTCAACCGGCGCTCACCGCATGCTTTTTCGCTGCGAGTACCCGCTTGTAGTCCGTCGGCATCACCATCACGAACTTTCGCAACTGGTTCTTCCAGTCCGCGAGAATTGTCTCGGCCACTGTGGAACCCGTGAACTTGAAGTGCTTTTCAATCAGCGACCGCAGTTCGCTTTCATGGGCGATGTCGGTGACCGGATCCAGATCAACCATTTCCCGATTGCACAGTCCGCTGAATGTCTGTGACGGATCAAAGATCCAGGCGATACCACCGCTCATGCCGGCGGCAAAGTTGCGTCCGGTTCCCCCCAGAATGACCACCCGGCCTCCCGTCATGTATTCGCAGCCGTGATCGCCAACACCTTCAACAACCGCAGTGGCGCCGCTGTTGCGTACACAGAAGCGTTCAGCGGCGACCCCACGCAAGAAAACTTCACCACTCGTTGCGCCGTACATCACCACGTTGCCAACCAGAATATTGTCTTCTGCTTTGAAGCGACTGCGCTTGGGCGGATAAACGATCACTCGCCCACCGGACAAACCCTTGCCGACGTAGTCGTTGGCATCGCCTTCAACTTCAAGAGTCACACCTTTGGCCAGCCACGCACCAAGGCTTTGGCCGGCGCTGCCGGTGAAGCGGAAGTGAATCGTGTCGTCAGGCAGCATCTGTGGCCCGACATCGCGAATGATCCGGTTCGACAGCATGCCTCCGACGACGCGATTGGTGTTGACGATCACGAGCTCGTGATAGACCTTTTCGCCACGTTTGAGTGCCGGCTCCGCCAGGTCGATGAGATGGTTGTCGAGAGCACGATCCAGTTCATGATCCTGCTGATGGATACCGTATGCACCGAGAAAATGTTCAGGCTCCTGAGCAGGTGCGAGCATGCGGGAAAGATCCAGACCCTTTGCCTTCCAATGTGCTACAGCCTTGCTGACAACCAGAGCATCCACGCGGCCAACCATTTCATTCATGGTCCGGAAGCCGAGCTCCGCCATGATCATGCGCAGCTCCTTGGCCACCATGAAAAAATAGTTGATGACGTGTTCAGGTTGGCCCGTGAATTTCTTGCGCAGCACAGGATCCTGTGTGGCGACGCCGACCGGACACGTATTGAGGTGACACTTGCGCATCATGATGCAACCAAGTGCGATCAGTGGCGCGGTGGCGAAACCGAATTCTTCAGCCCCCAACAGCGCCGCGATGGCGACGTCTCGACCGGTCTTGATCTGGCCATCTGTTTGCAGGACAACACGTGAGCGCAGGTTGTTCATGACCAGCGTCTGGTGCGTTTCGGCAATGCCCAGTTCCCACGGCACCCCGGCGTGTTTGATCGAGGTCAACGGTGATGCACCCGTGCCGCCGGTATCACCGGCGATGACCAGGTGATCGGTTCGCGCTTTGACCACTCCAGCCGCCACCGTCCCGACTCCGATTTCGGCGCCCAGTTTTACGCTGATGCGTGCTTGCGGGTTGGCATTTTTGAGATCGTGAATCAGCTGCGCGATATCTTCGATTGAGTAGATGTCGTGATGGGGGGGTGGGCTGATGAGGCCAACGCCTGGTGTTGAGTGGCGCAGGCTGGCAATGTAGTCATCCACCTTGTTGCCAGGCAGCTCACCACCTTCGCCAGGTTTTGCACCCTGCACGATCTTGATCTGCAGTTCGTCGGCATTGGTGAGGTAGTTGATCGTCACGCCGAATCGACCGCTGGCCACCTGCTTGATCGCAGAGCGTCGTGAGTCACCGTTAGGTAGCGTTGCAAAACGAGCCGCGTCTTCGCCCCCTTCACCGGTATTCGATTTACCGCCAATGCGATTCATCGCAACCGCCAGAGTTTCGTGCGCTTCTGCACTGATGCTGCCAAAGCTCATGGCCCCGGTGGCAAATCGTTTGACGATGGCACTGGCGGGCTCGACTTCCTCGATGGGAATCGGACCACCATTGACGCCTGGATTGAAATCCATCAAGCCGCGCAAGGTGGCCTGACGGTGATTGGTCTCGTTGATCTGCTTCGCAAACCGCCAATAGGCATCTTCACTGTTGTTTCGTACGGCGACCTGCAGACTGGCGATGGCCTCTGGATCCCACATGTGCACGTCGCCGTGTTTGCGCCAATGAAAATCGCCAGGGTTAGGCAGCACGGCGATGTTCTCGCCGTCGCGAACGGGATAACCGAATCGGTGACGACGCTCCATCTCTTCTGCCAACACAGCGAAGTCAGAACCTTGGACACGGCTCGCCGTGCCCCGGAAGGCGGTGGCGATGACGTCCTGCGCCAATCCAACAGCCTCGAAAATTTGCGCGCCTTTGTACGACTGAAGTGTCGAGATACCCATTTTCGCCATCACTTTCAGGATGCCCTTGGCAACCGCTTTTCGGTAGGCGTACACCACGTCTTCGTCGTTCTGGACGTGTTTGGCTCCGCTTAAATGGCCTTGGCGACGCGCTTCCCAGAGCGCTTCGAACGCGAGGTAGGGGTTGATTGCGTCAGCACCGTATCCCACTAACAGACAGTGGTGATGTACCTCGCGGGCTTCCCCGGTTTCGACGACCAGGCCGATCCTCGTGCGCGCATGGTGAGCGATCAGATGCTGATGCACCGCGCCTGATGCAAGGAGCGCGCTGATCGGCAGACGGTCCACGCTGACGGCACGATCAGACAGGATCAACAGACTGTATCCTTCGTCGATTGCAGCAAGCGCAGCTTCGCGGATTTGTGTGAGTGCCTGTTGCAGGCCATCCCGGCCTGCGCCAACTGGATAGGTGATGTCGATGGTTTTGGTACGCCAACCACGATGATCCATGTGCTTGAGCGTTGCGAGTTCCGCGTTGGAGAGGATCGGGTGTGGAATGCGTAGACGATGTGCGTGAGGCTCGGTGGCCTGAATCAGGCTGTGCTCCGGGCCGATGTAACACTCAAGCGCCATGATGACTTCTTCACGAATCGAATCGATAGGCGGGTTCGTCACCTGTGCAAAGCGCTGCTTGAAATAGTCGTAGAGCATTCGTGGTCGTGAAGACATGACCGCCAGTGCGGCATCGTTACCCATCGAACCAAGAGGATCACGCAACTCCTGGATCATCGGAATCAGCATGAATTGCATGGTTTCGGAGGTGAAACCGAATGCCTGCATCCGATGGAGCAGCGTCTTCTTGTCCAGTCCTTCGCCCACGACGATGGGAATCTCGGAGAGGTCAAGTCGCTGGTTCGTTAGCCACTCGGCATAAGGGCGACGGCGCGAGTATTCGGCCTTGATTTCCTCGTCCGGAATCATCCGCCCCTGCGAGAAGTCGATCAGGAACATACGGCCAGGGCGCAGCCGGCCCTTGGCAATGATGGATTCCGGAGCGACGGGAAGCACTCCCACTTCGGATGCCATGATGCAGCGGTCATCATCAGTGATGTAGTAGCGGCTGGGTCGCAGACCGTTCCGGTCGAGCACGGCGCCGATATAGTGGCCATCGGCGAAGACGATGGAGGCCGGGCCGTCCCAAGGCTCCATGAGGCATGAGTGAAACTCGTAAAACGCCTTCTTGTCGTCCGACATGTTGGCGTGTTGCTGCCAGGCTTCCGGAATCATCATCATCACGGACGCAGGCAGGCTGCGACCATTGAGCAGCAGGAACTCGAGCACGTTGTCGAAGGCCATGGAGTCGGAACCATCGGGCTCCACCACCGGGAATAGCTTTTTCAGATCTGGTCCGAACGGGCTCTGAGTGATATTCCCTTCACGGGAGTTCATGGCGTTGACGTTACCCAGCAGCGTGTTGATCTCGCCGTTGTGGCTCATGAAGCGGTTGGGCTGAGCGCGGTCCCAGGATGGGAATGTGTTGGTGCTGAACCGTGAGTGCACCATCGCCACGTGTGTCTCGTAATCCTCGGATTGCAGATCGGGATAGAAGAGGAAAACCTGGTGTGGTGTCAGCATGCCTTTGTAGACGATGACCTTCATCGAC
>JAYSTS010000394.1:0-1826 GCA_043719475.1 Gammaproteobacteria bacterium
GTCGGGAGCGACGATGGAAACGACGGCAGTTTACGCCGTCCGAAACCACCGCAGTACAGGTGCGTGAGGCTACTCGACCATCATTTTCTGTCGGTACGCCGCTGCCCCAACCAGCAGCAGGCCGATGGCGATCGGCCCCATGATCAATGACACCAGCCCAAGCGACTGCGCCACAGCCAGGGGATCACCAAAGACATAGTCGGTGCAGACCGCGACCAGTGTTGGCCCAAGCGCGAGACCTATGACATTGGTGGTTACCACGTACAGCCCATTGATGACACCACGCATCTCGTTCGGCGTAACCATCTGCATGGCGGACGTAATCAACGCCAGAGGCATCGTCACCGAAAAACTTGCCCCGGCGATGCACACCAGTGCCATGGTCGCGGTGTCCTGAAACGGCAGGCAAACCAGCAGGGTCGCAGCTGTTGCAGCCCCAGCCACGGCCACCCGAATTGGCGCATCGAGGTAACCCCAACGGGCCAGTACGCGCGCTATGAGTGGGCCGGAAAGCACGCCTGCAGAACCCGCAACCAGAGCGATGACACCATAGGTTCGCCCGGCGTCGGCCAGATCCCAGCCGTAAACACGAACCAGGATGGTTGGGGTCCAGCTCTGCAGGCCATACAACATGACGATGATGAACGGCACGCCCAGGTGGAGCGCCACATAGATGCGATGATTGGCACGCATGGTCGCCCAGACTTCGCTCCATGGCGGAACCACCAGCCCGGCTTCCTTGCGGCCGGTTCGTAGTGGTTCACGTACTGTGTATATCAGCGCAGCAATCAAGATACCCGGCAGACCAACAGCGATGAATGTAAATTGCCAGGGCGCAAGCCGACCAAGCAGTGGTAGATCAATCGACTCAACCGTCCGCGTCCAATCAAGAACCTCCGCACCAGCAATCATCGCAATGCCTGCGCCGATGTACGGTCCCATCAGGTAGACACTGATCGGCCGCGACAACTTGTCAGGATGAAAGTAGTCGGCAAGTACTGACCAGGCTGCCGGACTCAAGGCTGCTTCGCCAGCGCCAACCCCCATCCGGGCAATCAGTAGTTGGGTATAGTTGCGTGAAAGGCCACAGGCAATGGTCGTCGCACTCCACACCAGCACACCACCAATCATGATCCAGACACGGTTGAATCGATCGACCATCCGACCGACGGGGACACTCATCAACACATAGGTGATGGCAAAGGCAAAACCCTGCAAAAAACTGATCTGCGTATCCGAGATCCCAAGATCGGCGCGAATGGGCTCAACCAGCAGATTCAGCACCTGTCGATCAACGAATGAAAACGTGAAACCCAACAAGAGTACACACGTGACGTACCAACCGTGCCGCGCCGACGGCCAGCTGGCCGGGTCGTCCAGTGACGGGGGAACTGAAGGTCTTCTGGAGGTCATGGGTGGGTAAATCCGCTCAGATCGGTCCCAGCTGACGAACTTCGGCAGACAGGTGCACGAGATTCATGGCGTGAATCTGCCATCCGGTGCCGGGTACAAAGAGAAGCTCATCGACATAGTTACCCATCACCAGGCGCAGGCGATTGTCGGGCCAGACATGCCAAGCCTGCAGATAGCTGGTCATACCGGCTGAGCCTTCGACAATCTGATCCTGGCCGCTGGCATCCTTGCCGGTCTGCAAGGTCCGAATATCGACGATCTGTGTGCCCACCAGATGCTGGGTGACGACATAGTCGTTCAGCGCTTTCACCACCACCGCTGCCCATCCATCCGGTCCGGTTGCCCGCAAGGGTTGGGCAGTGGCGCCGGTCACCTGGATGGATGCGTCAGGGGTAAAGATTCGATGGTAAATA
>JAYSTS010000395.1:0-9257 GCA_043719475.1 Gammaproteobacteria bacterium
GCCTCTATCACGTCCCGAACGGGATCAATGACAGCGATGCGGCCATCCTCGAACCGGCTACGGTCGCCGTACACGCACTGCGTCGCACACCCATGCGACTGGGTGACACAGCTGTGATCATAGGCGGTGGACCGATTGGCCTGCTCACATTACAGGCAGCAAAAGCATCCGGTGCCGGCAAGGTGATCCTGATCGAACCCGAACGCAGCCGCCGTGAACTCGGCATCGAGCTTGGTGCAGATGTCGGCATCGATCCGAAGACCGAAGACACTGCTGCGCGCCTGAGTGCGATCGTTGGTGCCAGCGGCGCGGATGTCGTTTTCGAATGTGCGGGCATTCCGCAAACCATTCAACAGGCGGTATCGATGGTCCGGCGCGGTGGTGTGGTCAGCCTGGTCGGGGTTGCCAGCCATCCGGCGCAGATCATGCCAGCCGAGTGGCTGATCAAGGAAGTGCGTCTGACCAGCTCCATCGCCTACGTGCATGAAGATTTCGAGATAACGAAGGACCTCGTCGCGACCGGACGCATCAACGTGTCAAAACTACACACGTCAACGTCTTCACTGACCGACATCAGCAGCGCGTTCGAAAAGCTCGCCGACAATCCGCGCGAAGTGAAGATCCTGATTGACCCGAGGGCCTGACGCTCTATGCCTGACACGCCAGTTAAAAGTCCGGAGCCAAACCCGTTGTCTACGCCTCGCCCAGATTCCATGCGCCTCTATGGTCCCCATGCGGCAGCCATCGCCACGATCATGGGCTCGCTCGTTGCGGGTATCGTGCTGGCCTGGATCAACTATCGCCTTCTGGGTCGTCCGGACCTTGCGCGCAGAGTCGGCTGGATCGGTATTGTCGTACAGGTCCTGCTGCTGCTCGTGTTTTCATCATTGCCACCAAGTCAGCTGGTGATGGTTGGACTCCCGCTGGTGCAGGTGGCGATCGCTTACTGGGGGATGGTGTATTTGCAGGGTCGGACCATCGACTGGCATCTGCAGGCCGGCGCTACCCTGCACTCGTCCTGGCGCGCGGTGGGCATGGGCCTCACGGTCGGATTCATTTTGTTTTTCGCCGCCGTCATCGTGATTGGCGTACTGGTATCGACCGGATTCATCACACCTCCCGAACCAGTCGTCACCCCGGTTGTGCCCTCGGCCACCGCACCGGCTGTTTAAGAGGTCCGGGCTAGGAGTCTGCGCGGCAGAAGGCGGCGGAGCGAGGCGAGTGTCAATTCGAGTCCGATTTTTCGTTCGTCTGAGGCGCGTAGTGGGCGCTACGCAACGAAAACGAACGGAAAAGCGGGCCGAAGTGGCGCCGCCGCAGCCTGTCGAGCTTCTGCCGCGCAGGCTCCTAGCGCCCACCGTCCAGCATGCGATCCTGCAATCGACGATTGCGATCCTGCTCATGTCGCAGGGCTGCACGCAGACGCTGCGTTTCCTCCTGCGCCTCCCGCAATTTGTCTCGCAGCACGGTCAGCTCATGCCTAAGCGAATCGGTCGACACAGTGGACGGCGTAAACTCTGCGAATGCACTGGAAGGCGCAGCTCTGGACGCACCTTCCTTGAATGGGACATCGTTCGCCGTGCGCGACGGGGATCGTCGCGGCAACAAACCACTGCCGTTATGCATCACGGCGTGCTGAATCTTCTGCAGTGGGTCATCACTCTTGCTGGTCCACAGTTGCCGGGCAAACCAGGGCACCGGGCACTGCGCGCGACTGGCCAGCCGAATCGGCCCATGACCGAGATCGGGACCGGCGCCTGCATGCTGCAGCAGGTGTTTGAGCGCCAGATTGAATGACGTCGCGAGAGCACCCTTTGCATCAATCTCAAGCTGGAACAGCACCATGCCGCGAATCACCAGTTCATCGCCGACCCCAGCGTAAACCGCTTTGACCGTGCGTCCGGCCAGCGTCGTCAGCGCCGCGGCGCCGTTCTGGACCGCTTCAAATTCCCCATAGGGCATTTCGACCTCGATTTCGAGATCGTCGGTAAGAAAGAACAATAATTCCTGAAGATCGTCGAAGTCGGACATCACGAGACTTTCCCGAGCCCGCCTCATCGCTTGGGCAGGATCGAACCAGCAGACAACCAGTGAAGATCAGAGTCTAACAATCCGCCGTCGTCGCGGTGTGCGACAGGTCTCACTGTCTGCCTCGTCAGCCTCCGGGAAGTCCCCGGAGGTTCGCCTCAGGCCGAGCGCAGATCCTCAGGGAAATCGGCCAATCGATGCAGATCATTGAGATGGAAGGCCGCTCGCTTCGCGCCACGGGCCGGTTGCCGGGCTTCCGCATAGACCATCTTGTCGCCGCGTATATCGACCACGTCGACAATGACATAATCCAGATCACTCAACTTGAACGACTTGCCTAACAACTCTTGCACGACTGCTTCCTTAAACTCTGTGCGTACTTTTGAATCATAGATCGGGTTTACACTTCTGCGAGCTGTAAGTTGTCGGTGAAAGGAAAGGCTGGATACCGGTGTTGTTAAAAAACGCTTACATGTTTCATGACAGGTCCGCACACGGACGGAACGCTGACGCATGAGCAGCATTTTGATCATCGGTTCTCTGGCATAGGGCGTGATCGCCACAACGCGTGATACCTTGCCGGCAGTAAACGTAAAACTGGATTCGGTACGCACCGACTTCGGTGGTTGCGGTGGTTATCTCGCCTATAACTTCAGTCGTCTGGGGCAGCGTCACGTCTGGACCTCTGGCAGCAGCACCTCGAATCAACCCTTGCCGATTCCACACCGGACTTCGCGATTATTGCGCCAGACCTGCCGCAGCGGCCTTAGTGGGAGCGGCCTCTTGACCGCGATCGTAAGGGGGTCATCGAAGATTGCGATCAGGAGATCGCTCCCACCATTCACACGGCGGAATATTGCAGGAACCGTCCGCTACGGTACGAACAACTTCTCCAACCCTGTGCCGATCAGCAGACCATCCACGTATCGACGATCTTCACCATCCAGGTGTGCGTGAGACTGACGCAGCCACTGCAGACATCTGGCCTGATACGGGAAGGTCTGCTGCTCCCAGTGCGCACCATCAATCGTCGTCGACAATGTCTTCGCACCCTGGTTCAGCGCTGCCGCGTTGGCTAATAACGCAGGCACGTAGACCCGGCCAATCTCTTCGAGAAACGGGCGCAGTACCACCGCCACTTCCTCACGACCGAACCAGTCATCCTGCTGCGGCTCGAGGCCAGAGAGATCTTCAATCACGCTGCACCAGGCATACACACGTGGTGCCAGCCGGAACGTCTCCGCCATCGGCGTGGGATCAAACATCGCCAGTTGTGTGAGTTGCCCAAACAGGCCGAAGTCAGCGCTCGACGGACGATCACCAAAACAATAGGCGCTCGCATTCATCCGCTCGGCAAACAGCGCAAGGAATCGCCTGTAGCTGGCTTCGATAATGGGAGCAGTAATGTCGTTGCTGCCCACCACGTATAGTCGGCTGATCTGTCGATCGCGAACGAACTGGCTGCGTGGCGCGAGGCCTTCTTCACTCACGGTGAGGTCGCGCCAGCGTGGCAGGATCTGCCCGGCTCGCTCGATGTCCGCCGCGTAATACCAGCGATAGTGAAACATCGCCTTGGTCAGCCATTCGTCGGCATAGTCCTCGATCAGCTCATCGAGAAATGCCAGTGCCGGATCATCCGGAATCACCGAGCGTCCACTGAAGCGTTGTTCCAGATCACGAATGATGGGGGTTGAGTCGACCACGGCCTGATCTTCACCTGAAAACCAGAACGTCGGCAGCAGCTCGACCTTGGGTTTTGGTAGTTCATTGGCCTGCGGTGAGCCGCTCATGATCAGCCGGTAGGGAATCTGTCGATAGCGCATCAACGACAGCATTTTCCGCGTGTAGGGCGAACCGGGTGCGCCCCGGATGATCAGTGGTTCGTTCATGCGCAAGGCCTCAGGAAAAATGGGCAGCAGACGTATTCAGCCCGCTATTGTAGTGGGAGAATTCCCGCATCCAAAGGACTAACCCATGCCAATGCCCTCCTGGCTCGACGCCCTACCCCGTGTTTCACTCGGCCATCTGCCCACACCACTTGAGCCGTTGACCCGCTTGTCGAAAGAACTCGGCGGCCCGCGCATCTGGGTGAAACGGGACGATTGCACGGGTCTTGCCACCGGTGGCAACAAGACTCGAAAACTGGAATACCTGCTGGCAGAAGCGCAGACCCAATCGGCTACCGACATCATTACGTTCGGGGCGGTGCAGTCGAACCACGCCCGCCAGAGCGCGGCGGCCTGTGCTCGACTCGGCCTGCCCTGTCACCTGGTGCTGACCGAACAGGTGGCGTGGAAACATCGCGCCTATGCCACCGCCGGCAACGTCATGCTGGATCATCTGTTCGACGCCCGAGTACACATCATGCCGACGGCGGAAGCCGCTGATTTCACGATGGTTTTACGCGCCAACCTCGAAGCACAGGGGCGTCGTCCCTACCTGATTCCGGCGGGTGGCTCGAACGCAACTGGCGCACTTGGTTACGTGCGATGTGCAGCCGAACTCATCGTCGATTGCGATCGTCTGGGGATCAAGCCCGGGCACGTCGTGCACGCCAGCTCCAGCGCCGGTACACAGGCGGGCCTCGTCTACGGCTTCGCCCGCGCAGGCGTTGACATGACGGTCCACGGGATCAACGTGTATCACGAAAAATTGAGCGATCTGGAATCGCGCATCCTGAAAATCGTCGGCGACCTGGTTACACGACACGGACCGGTAGATATCCCGTCCATCAAGCTCACAGACCGCTATCGTGGCAAGGGTTATGGATTTCCAACCGACGCCACCATCGACGCCATTCGTCTGCTGGCCCGACTGGAAGGCCTGATCTTCGACCCGGTTTACAGCGGCAAGGCGGCGACTGCGCTCATCGATCTGGTCAGCGTGGGCCAGTTTGGTGATGCACAGGACGTGATCCTGATCCACACCGGTGGCGTTGCGAGCCTGGCGGTTTACGACAACGCTTTCGCCAGTTGATTCCAAGTGGGTTTGGTTTCTGACCGCGATTGTTGGGGGTATCGAAGATCGCGATCAGGAGATCGCACACCGACAGACACACCCCCAGATCCCCCACCGGATGCCGCGTTACATCGTCAGTGGAAGTGACAAGGGCCTCAGAACTGGTCCCAGTCCCGCAGGATCTGCAGGCGAGCGAGCTCCTTGCGAAACCACGGGGTGAAACTATCCGGGCTGCGTTCAAGCATCCGCTGCAATTCGTCTTTGTTGACCCACCGCACCGCCGTCACCTCAACCCGATCCACACGTACTTCGCCTTCGTGCCGCAGGATGAACGCCTGCTGGAACTCGGCATCAACACCACCCAGCCAGGGCAGCGAATCGGCGTGCACTTCACCAATCGGCACAGGCGTCACCCGAGTCAGCCCCAGCTCCTCAAACAACCCCCGCCGCATACCCCGGACATACGATTCACCGCTATGCAGATGTTCGCCGCACGCATAATCCCAGCAGCCCGCGTAGAGATCCTTGTCAGGCGAACGCTGCTGCAACAGCATCCTGCCGCCACCATCAAACACCAGGGCGTGTGCTGACCGGTGCCAAACGCCGAGCCGGTGTACCTCCCCGCGAGCCATCTGGCCCAGACAGGCACCGTTGGCTGCGAATACATCGAAATACTCCATGCACACCTCCGCCGCCGTTGGTAGGCTTGAGACTCAAGGGAATCAACAGGAATTTCATCGTGGTCGAAAAACGAACCGTACACACCTACTGCCGTATTTGCGAACCCACCTGTGCCCTGATCGCCGAAGTGGATGACCACCAGAAAGTCACGCTGCGACCCGATAAATCCCACCCGGTTCACCAGGGATTTGCCTGCCACAAGGGCCTCAACTTCACTGAAATCCACAACGATCCGGACCGCCTGAATCACCCCCTCGCCCGCCGTGGTGGCAAAGATGCGGTAGCCACTTTCGAACAACTCGACTGGACCTCGGCGTTTTCGCAGATCGCCGCCCGCATTGACGAAGTGCGCACGAGGCACGGTGACGACGTGTTCGGCATGTATAACGGCAACCCCAGTGCATTCAATGCAACCGCCCGCGAAGGCGCGCGTCGATTTGCCAGCGAAGTGGGCGTGCGTTACGGATTTGGCTCCGGCACCCAGGACTGCGCCAACAAATTTGCAGCATCGGAGCGGGTTTTTGGCACCGCCAACCTGCACCCGATCCCGGATTTTGCGCACACCAACTATTTCCTTTCCATCGGCAGCAATCCCCGTATTTCGCACATGAGCTTTGTGCACACCACCGACCCGATGGGCAAACTGCGCAGCATCGTCAAACGGGGTGGCAAAGTGGTCCACATCAATCCACGCCGCATTGAATCGGCCACACCCGCCACCGGCGACGTGGTACTGATCAAACCGGATACCGATCTGTACTTCCTCGCAGCACTGATCCACGAAATGGTGGCCAATCGCTGGCATGACGATGCGTTCCTGAGGTCACACGGCAGCAACGTCGACGAGATGCTGGCATTCGTTTCCCAATATCCCGCCGAGCGGGTTGCCGATGTCACCGGCATACCTGCCGACACCATTCGCACCATCGCGCGGGAATTCACAAGTGCCGATGGGGCCAGCGTGCACTGCTCCACGGGCATCAACATGGGGCGCCAGGGCACCCTCGCCTACTGGCTGGTACAGATGCTGTCGCTGGTCTCCGGCAATCTCGGTCAGCGTGGTGGCAATCTTTATTCGCCGGGTTATTTCACCGCCGCGGCAGTCGGCAAGCCCAAGGGTGATGATCCGTTCTTCGACACCGAATTCGGCCAGTTGCGCACCATCACCGGCAGCCTGCCGGGCAACCTGCTCGCCGACTACATCGAAGCGGGCAAGGTAAAAGCACTGTTCTGCATGTCCGGCAATCCGGTGCTGTCGATGGGCGGCGAATCTCGGCTGCGTCGTGCGCTGGCCAAACTCGAATTGCTGGTTGTCATCGACCTCTACCCGAATGCCACCTCTGCAATGGCCGACTTTGTGTTGCCCGCAACCGATTGGCTGGAGCGCGAAGACGTGAACGCAATTTCCGTCGGCTTTCATCCCGAGCCGTATGTGCAATACACCCCGGCCGTGGTTGACCCCATCGCCGAGCGCAAGCCCGAGTGGTGGATCTACAGCAAACTGGCCGCCGCCATCGGTGGCGCTGACGTCACCGCCAGCAAAACATTCAATCCCTTGTCGCGCGTAGATCGGCAACTCACGTCGGCCGGTTTGTCACTCGATGAACTGAAATCCATGCCGGGACACGTACTACGCCTGCCGGATCCAGAGCCGGAACAACTGTACGCCCTCGGCGTGCAAACCGGCGACAAACACGTCGACTGCTGCCCTGCCCTGTTTGCACTCGACCTCGCGCACGCCGAAACCCTGTTCAACGAACTGGCTGGCGAAGATGCCAATCAGCTCAAGCTGATCACCCTGCGCACCAACTACATGGTCAACAGCTGGTATCACAATGCGCCATCGCTCAAGCGCGATAACGCACTCGATAATCCCTTGCACATGAATCCAGTCGACGCCGAACGCCTTCGCCTGCAAGCCGGCGCAGAAATCCGTGTCAGTAATCAGTACGGCAGTGTCATTGCCATGCTCGAGCTCGACGAGACGCTACGCCCCGGCGTGGTCGCGATGACGCATGGCTGGGGTCATGGCAACAACAAACAGTTGCGTGTGGCGAGTAATCATCCGGGTGTGAACGTGAACGAACTGCTGCCGACCGGCGTCGGCAGTTTCGAACGACTCAGCAATCAATCCCATATGACTGGCATCGCCGTCGAGGTCGCCCTGGCAGGCTGACCGGTCAACGATTCGATTTCGGGTGTGCGGTGTTGGACCAACTTCGAGAAATCGCCAATTTGAGGAAACTCTGACGCACGGAGGCGGTCCAGGGTCCTCCGCCGCCGGAACCAGGCACGACGAACCGCATCAGTTGATGTAGCGTAAGCACATAACCTCACCTCATTAAAAGACGGTCCATGCGCACAACACTCAATATCGACGATCAGCTGCTCGACGAGGCTCAACGCATCACTGGCTTGTCTGAAAAGGCCGCCCTTGTCAGAGAGGGGCTGCGAGCCCTGATCGAACGGGAAAGTGCCCGGACGCTGGCAAAACTCGGCGGCACGGAACCAGATCTCGCACCCGTGCGTCGGCGCAACAGCTGAACGTCCATGATCCTTGTGGACACCAGCGTCTGGGTAGACCATTTGCGAAGAACATCGCCTGAACTGTCAGGTTGCTGTTGACACAACGGGTTTTGATGCATCCGTATGTTCGTGGCGAACTGGCGTGCGGCAATCTGCACAAGCGAATCGAGTTGCTGAAGTTGTTCGATGACCTGCCGTTCTCTGCTGTAGCGACTGACAACGAAGTGATGTTCTACATCGAGAAACACAAGTTGATGGGCAGGAGCATCGATTCTGTTGACGCCCACCTGTTGGCTGCAACGAGTCTCACGCAAGGTACGAAACTCTGGACGAAGGACAAAGGTCTGGCAATGCTCGCGAATCGACTCAGGATCGAATATTCGGCGTCTCATTGACCGCGCTAACAGGGAAAACCTGACATCCGGGAACTTGTCATGAGTTCATCAACGGACTCGCAGGTAACGAGCGTGCAGATCACCGCCGCAAGCTGAACCCTCAGGGCCAACCTTGATTCGACAACGATAAAACTGCTGACGCACAACCCATCGCGGCGTCGGCCAGCCCTCTCCGCTGCAGGAGCGGTCTCGGACTGCGACCACCAGAGCAGCCTCAACAATTTATCCTCTGCGGATTTTCGGCATGAGTCGTAACTGAAATCGCGATCGGGAGATCGCTCCCACAGACATTGGGTATCGGGACTTTGATAGGGGTAGCGGTCTCTGACCGCGATGGGGTTCGCGATCAGGAGATCGCTCCCACAGGCGCTCACACTCGCCGTTGCGGACCGGTCAATAGTTCCGAGGCCCAAACACCCCAGTGCTGCCTTTTCGTTTGCGTAATTCTTGTCCAATTGAACCTTATCCCTCAGATCGCGTCCGCCAGCACGGACCGTGCCATCGCCAGTCGGTCCCGCATGCGGTTGGGCATCTTCGTCCAGTAATACACAAACGCGCCCAGCGCGATCGCCAGCGCCCAGGCCCGGCCTCGTTGCCAGTCTGCATCGCTCACACCCAGCCGCTTGCGGAACACCTCGCGGGCCGGTGCATCGAGCACCTCCCACGCAC
>JAYSTS010000396.1:0-29658 GCA_043719475.1 Gammaproteobacteria bacterium
GCATTCATCGCTGGCATGATGGTTGCGGACTCGGAATACCGGCACCAGATCGAAACCGACATCCTGCCTTTCAAGGGTTTGTTGCTTGGTCTGTTCTTCATCGCCGTGGGCATGTCCGCCGATCTTGCCCTGCTCGCAGCAGAACCCTGGCGGGTGCTCGGTTCAACCATCGCCCTGATCATCCTCAAGACCCTGCTGATGTATCCAGCAGCGCGTTTGCACAAGCTCGATCACGCCGATGCCATGCGCACGTCGGTGGTCTTGTCACAGGGCGGCGAATTTGCATTTGTACTGCTGACCACGGCGGCAAGCGTCGCCCTGCTACCGTCCAGCATTGCAGAGTTCGTCATCCTCGTTGTCACGCTTTCGATGGTGACTACACCCTTCCTGCTCAGACTCCTGGAGCGACTGTTGCGCACAGCAAAGACGAACGAACGGCCGTTCGACGAGATACCTGGACACGAACACCCGGTGGTAATTGCCGGCTTCGGCCGAGTCGGACAGATCGTTGCTCGCGTACTGAACATGCATCACATCCCCTTCACGGCACTGGAAGCCAATCCAAAGCAGGTGGACTTCGTGCGCCAGTACGGCAGTGACATCTACTATGGCGATGCAACACGGCTCGATTCGCTGCGCGCCGCCAAAGTACCGCAGGCAAAGGTCTTCGTACTTACCCTTGAAGACATCGAACAGTCAGTAAAGATCGCAGCAATCGTCCATCGACAATGGCCAGAAGTAACGCTTTTTGTGCGCGCACGCAATCGCCACCATGAAATGATGCTGCGCGAAATCGGGGTACATTTTGTCGTTCGCGACACGCTCTACTCGAGTCTTGAACTCAGCAAGGCGCTACTGATCGGACTGGGCAAGAGCCCGTTAGATGCAGGACTGAGCGTAGAAGCGTTTCGAGATCATGATGCAGAAACGCTGCTCAAACAGGCCGCCGTCTTTCGCGATGAATCCGCTTTCAGGCAAACCTCGCTCGAAGCTGCGGAAGAATTGAAGCTGTTGTTCTCTGAAGACGCCGCCTCAACTCCGGATCAGATCCCCTGACAAAGTCGCTATCACGCGACCATAGCTCGCCACGCGCCGAGCACTTCCTTGCAACCTACCGGCGCGATGGTGTTGCCGGCCTCGTCGATGAAATTGAGCGGCCCGAGAAAAGTCATGTAGAACTCGCTGGGCTCGGGGAATTCCGTTTCATCGTGCCTGGCGTTGCAGGCTTCGTATCCATAACTCGGCGCAATGGCTGTTGCACCACCTTGATCGGTTCCGCCTCGCACATTCATCCGACCCTTGGTGAGAAAGTACTCACCAGGACCCATATGGATGTGTCGACTGAAAGACGCACCTGCTGGACAGTCGAAGATGGCTGTCCAAGATCCGGATTCAGGGGACACGTGCAACAGCTTCCAGCGGATCGCGCCCGAACATAGTGGCGGCGGGAAGGGCATCCACGCAACCTTATCCATCGGTACGTAGTCCCCTGCAGGATCATTCTTGGTTTGCGACATGCACCGTTCTCCAGATCAGAGTGGGCTGATTGAGTTGGCTTAGGCTAGGAGTCTGCGCGGCATCGCGCAGCCCTCTCCGCTGCAGGAGCGGTCTCGGACCGCGACCACCAGCGCAGCCCCAACGATTCAACCTGTACCGATTTTCGGCATTGATCGTTACAAAAATCGTGATCAGGAGATCGCTCCCACAAAGTAACGAAACCAACGGTTCGCGATCGCAAGATCCCCACAGGGCGCTTTTACTCGACGTCTCATGACTGAATCTGCCAACTTCATTGGTTGTGACCTTACAGTTTGATCTCCGCTGCAATTCCGACCTTCTCTACAGTCAATCGTTCCGAAGCTCTTAAATACCCCTGCGCAGCATTTTCGGTTGCGTAAATTTTGTCTGATTGAGGCTGAGTTCGCCTCGATTTGATTTCACTGCTCCGAACTCGCTCACTTCTACCATCCCGGTAAGGCAACAGCGGAACAGAAACAGAACATAACCGTCAGAGCGCGAACTCTGCCTTGGCCTTGCCCTTCGCCTCGAATCGCTTGCCACTCGGCGGCGGTTCGTTACGCAGTTCGTCACTGTGTACTGCGGCAAGTGCTCGTTCTTTGTCGCCCGCTTCGAAGGCTTTTGTGGTCACGCAGAATTCAACCATGATGCCATTGGGATCCATGGCATAGATCGACGTACACCAGTTGTGATCAATCTCGGTTACCGGATAACCGGCGGTCACCAGACGTTCACGTTTAGTTGCCAGATCGGCGAGGCTGGTCGCGCCAAACGCAATATGGTTGGACCACCGTGGCAAACCAAGCCCGGCCGAAATTGAAGTCTGGAAATCCGAAAGGCTGGCATCGCGAATATCCCAGAATGCGATCATCGCGCCATCACCGGTATCGTAAAAAAAGTGCTTCGCCCACTTGTCCGGGCCCATCTGTGCTTTTTCAACTCTGACGAGTTCAAAGCCCATGGCATCGGCGTAAAAGGCGTGGGTGGCGGGCATGTCACGCGTAGTGATTGCAAGATGGTGGTAGGACATGGTGCTAAAGCCTCGGAAGACGAGACAACAGTGTAGCGCGTGGAGTCAGGTGTGGGGATGGCCGACATGATTGGCCAGCACCAGCCCAACGGTTCCAGCCACCAGCGCGCTGAAGACCAGGTATCGCGCGACTATCGCAAGCGCAATCCAGTACAACGGAACGACCCGTATGACGCGCTTGACGAGGAAATCCCGCTCTTGCTGCCAGCGGCTGGCATCGGGCTGATAACGCTGGGTCACAAAGGCCATGATGAAGCCGGAAATGACGAAGAACACGTCCACAACCCGTGACCCGAAGGACGACCAAAAGTCTGTACCACCATGATCCCGGCTCACTCTATCTGAGAATAATCTTCTCTCAGCAAACCGTCTGATGAAGCTGTCACTAATGCCAACTCGGATCGAACGCCGCAGCAGATAAACGCGGCGGTGAACTCACCGTAGTTTCCTCTTCCCTGCGCACTACATCACGACAACGAGAGGCTACACCGTCCTTTATCGACATCCACGAACGGGAGCCAGAACCGGCCTGATCGCTGGCGTGGTCAGCTTAGCCTCAGTTGGATAATCTTTACGCAACCGAAAAAGCTGCGCAGGGGTTATAACTTCGGAACGATTGACTGGAGAGATGGTCGGGAATGAAGCGAAAATCAAACCGTAAGGTCACAATCAATGAGTCTGGCCGATTCAGTAACGAGACGTCGAGTAAAAGTGCTCTGGACGATCCGATCAGAGGTCAATGCCGATCGGCCGGTCCGCAACATTGTGTGTGAATATTCTGTGGGAGATCCTGATCGCGAACCGTTGGTTTGTGGCTTTGTGTGCGATCTCCTGATCGCGATCTTCGATGACACCGACAATCGCGGTCGGGAGACATCTCCCACAGGATACCGCACACCAACAGACCGCTGAAATCGTCAGACTGCGTTAGTTTTACGTCCGCAGCTTTAACGATTATTGTCGAATCAAGGCCAGTCCCGCAGTCGAAAGCGTCGCCAGGATCTCCTTCACGCGCGTTCGATAGGTCTGTTCACGCGAGAACAGCGACGGGTCTTTGCGCAGTTGCAGAACGTGCGGGCTGCCGCGATGGAGCGTTGAATGCAGAACCGGCAACTGGCCCGCATCGATCGTGCCGTGGATGTGTCGGCGCCGATCTTTGTTCAATGGCCAGTCAAGGGCCGCGTGTGGCGCGGCGAGGAACCTTGTAAAAACTCCGCAATCCACGCAATTGCACGCAGGCTGCCAGGCGATAGACCAGTTGCCAGCTCTGCGTTCCGGCGCCTGCAATAACTGCCGCAGCCGCTGCACACACTCTTGATGCAAAACCGAGCCTGCGACCAGCTTTCTTAGCGCCGGTCCCCGGGCAGCACACGCCAGTAACAGCTGCACAAAAAACGACACCGGTGGTTCTGGTTCAACGTCCAGCAGGGCGTCTATGGAATTCGTGACGACCGAGTGTGCAGATAGAGCGGCCGCAGCGGCGAGCACGTCGGCCATGTATTTCGTTGCGTCGCCGAAGGATTGGAGGTCGAGCCACGGTGGTTGTCGTTTGAGTGCGTCAGTACAACGTTTCTGCACGACTGTTACTTCTCTTGCCAGCAACCAGTCCGCCAGCGATTTGCAGGCTTTGCTGTGTGTCGTTTGTAGCTCCCCACAGAGATCGGCAAGCAGTGGCGCCCACGCGGGTGTTGCGTAGCGATGCTCTTTCGTCCATGCCACTACCAACCCGGTTGCCCACTCCAGCCCATGTTTGTCGACCAGTGTCGCCAGACTGCGGCGCATCGTCTTGTTGGTTAGCCGGTGTAGTCCCACAGGCACCAGCCAGCGGTGCGCGAGCGCGGCGCTTTCGAGGGCTTTGGCCAACGTCAGAATGTTCGCGAAAAACATCACCGCTTTAACACTGCCCGCCGTCTCTTCCCATCGAGGCAAGAGAACACTCACCCGTTTTTCGATCTCGGCGGTAGCCGTTCGCGGCAATGACAGCAGTTCGTTCACGGCCCATTCGGGTGAGGCCTGCGCTCGCAGGGCAAAGGTATTGGCCTGCGGCCACATCACGAAGGCGGCGCGGTGATACCAGCGATCAACAGTGCTGCCGTAGTTGCCCTGGTAGCCCTCGTACTCGCTCTGGAACGGGTCGAGGTCACGCGAAGGTTTGGTGAAATGAAGTTCGTCGTCGTCGACGGTTCCAGGAATTCCGTCGACAGTGTGTCCAGCCCGATCCAGCCAGTGACTGAGCACGACAGAACTTTCCTGGAGTTCTATCAGCGTGTATTCCTCCGACTCCGGTTCCTGCTCGTCATCATCGAAACCCCAGCGGTGTCGTCGGTATCGGCCACCCCAACTATCTTCCTCGCACAACCAGTTTTCCTGAACCTCGGCGAGTGCGAGATAAAACGCATAATCGAGACGCTCGGCGACGCCCGCGAGTGCGGCCACCCGCGCACGATCGCCGTTTTTCAATTGGGTCCATTGCAGACTCCGCTGGGAGTACTCGTGATCCAGCAGGTAGACGAATCGTTCGGGCAGCGCCGATTCGGAACGGCTATAGCGCTTCACGATCGGTGTGGAGAAGTACGCCTTGAGGGCCGCCGACAGGTCCTCAAGGTGTTCAGTTCCAGCGTTCACAGGCGCTGTTCCAGAGCGATCGCGGAGCCGCAACTGATAGGTCAGCGCTACTCGAACACCACTCTTGATCGGGCTCACGGCGTGATGGCAATCGGTGTAAAACGCCAGCAGCGAGAGCTCAGTGGCCTGGCTCTCGACACGACGGAAGGTCTTTTTCTGGCCGCGGTGTTCTACCGTCACGACGCCACCGGCATACACCGACGGCAGGATGACGACAAGAGTTCCAAGCATCGCGTCGGCCTTCTCCGAGTCCTGGTGAGGTTTGAAAAACTGGCCTTCTTCGTAGACCAGGAGTTTGTCGAATACCGCCACCAGTTCGCAGTCGTCCGTGAGGCCGAGTTCCACCTGGAGAGTCTGCACATACGACGCCAGCAGCCGCTTCCATGGTCGCGCTGCGATCTTCACCCTGCTTTTCGCCACCTCCCACGAGTTGCGTACCGCAGGATCGTGCAGGGTCTCTTCCCCCAATCCAAAGGGCGAAGGTCGGCCGACGCTGCGCAGTTTCTGCGCCAGTCGCGGTGTGATGGGGAACTTGAGTGGACCAACACCCGTCACATCGATCTCCAGACCGTCCGTTGACGCGCGCATCCGGGTCGCAAAGGTTCCTGGCGTTTCGATGTCGGACAGCAGCTTGGTGAGTGTTCGGTTCATCTCGTATCTCCTCTTGTCAGGGTGTCGCCCGGGATCACGACGGCGTCGACACGATTCCGCCTCAGGATTCCACTACGATTCCACGACAAGATTCTCGGTGGAACACAATTTTCCGCAAGTCGAAACGAAGTGGGCGTTTCGATGCCGGGACTTATTCACTTGCATCGGTCGCGCTCGGTGACTAAACATGGATCTGCTGCTGGTTTTCGCAGAAACGCCTGGTTACCATGACGGCAATTTGCACGGTTTTTTGCCGACAACATGAACACCCTCGAACGTCTGCTGCCTGTGCCTGAACGCAGCTTTTTCCTGCTGGGTGTCCGTGGCTCCGGAAAAAGTACGTGGGCGCGGCGCAACTTCGCGTCCGCACTCTGGTTTGATCTGCTCGATGAGTCACTGTTTCAGGACCTGCTGCGTGACGCAGGTCTCTTCGCGGGCATGCTGGAGAGCCTCAAGCCTGGTGACTGGGTGGTCATCGACGAAGTACAGCGACTACCATCACTGCTGAATGAGGTTCATCGCTGGATCGAGACACGGAAGTTGCGTTTCGCGCTGCTGGGATCAAGTGCGCGAAAGCTCAAGGCCGCCGGTACCAATCTGCTTGCTGGTCGCGCGCGGCAATTGATGATGCATCCACTGAGCGCCTGCGAACTGGGAAAGTCCTTCGATATCGGCGCTGCGCTACGGTTCGGAACGATACCCCTGATCGTCGACTCCGAGGATCCCCGTGCAACCCTGGACAGTTACGTTCAGCTGTACCTGCGTGAAGAAATCCGGGCCGAAGCGCTGGTTAGAAATCTGCCTGGTTTTGTTCGTTTCCTGCCGATCGCCGCGCTGTTCCACGGCCAGGTGTTGAACGTTACGGCCCTCGGCAGGGACGCAGGTGTTTCACGCACCACAGTTCAGGGTTACCTCGACATTCTTGAAGATACGCTTCTGGTCACCCGACTGCCGGCTTTTGAGAGTAAGCTTCGCGTCCGGGAGCGCAAGCTGCCGAAGCTCTACTGGGTTGACCCAGGCCTGGTCCGGGCGAACAAACGACAGCTCGGCGAAGTCTCAGCAGAAGAACGGGGTGCGCTGCTCGAGGGCTGGATTCTTGGCGGCCTGCGGGCTCACTCCGTAACAAGCTACCTCTTCGATGAGATCTTCTACTGGGCACCTGCCCAGGCCGCACAAACCGAAGTCGATTTTCTGCTGCGTCGCGAAGATCAGTACCTTGCCATCGAGGTCAAGGCATCGGAAAACTACAGCACCACCCACTTGAAGGGTCTGCGCGCCATCGCTGAGCTGCCGGGCATCATCCGACGTATCCTCATCTACCAGGGACGTCGCAGCTTCCGAAGCAGTGACGGGATCGATGTCTGGACGATTCAGCGCTTCCACGAGGCACTCAAGAACAATCAGCTGTGGCCTTGAGCTTTTTTTCGACAAACCGATTTTTCATCAAATCATTCACAACTCGCCGTCGTCCTGCTTGATCGATCATCGTTGCAATACGGGGGCGCGCGCCTCGCGAAGCGCCAGCCAGGCGAACGCAGGAGACGTCGAGCTAGATCATGACAAGCCCTGATTATTTTGGATTTGTAGCCACCGCCGAATTGCCCAGTGGGCACTGTTCTCGAATCTGGACTGATGGCCTGCGTGTGCTCAAGGTACCGTTTCAGGGTGAGGAGATGACAACGGGACGGCTGGCCGCAGAACGGATCTCCGGCTGGCCGGGTGTACACGTATACGGTTCTCATGCGCCGAGCGGAGCGCTGTTGATGGAACGTCTCGGAGAACCCCTGTCATCGGCGTGGCGACCGGAAGACGATGATTCAGCGATCAATGTGTTTCTCAAACTGGCACTTGCAATGCGAAACGTTTCGTCCGAGGAAATGACGGATCTCGGTTCGTACGTGGGTGCATCTGATCCGTTAGCCATGAGATTGTTGGAGACTGTCACCGAACGAACCTTTCTCCATGGCGATCTGCATCACGAGAACATTCTTCGTGACCAGCAGGAGTTTGTTTGGCTGGCCATCGACCCCAGGGGCTCTGCGGCGATCCTGCCTACGAGGCCGTTGCTTATGTACGCAATCCCACTGGATTGATGCAGGGGGTCACCGATATGGACACATTCCTACACCATCGCATCGAGCGACTCTCACGTGGACTTAACGTGCCAGCATCCCGCGTCTGGGCCTGGAGTCTTGTCGATCTGCAAGGTGAAGCGCACCGCCCAGGCAGTGACAGATATCGATTTCTGCACACGTTGAGGACGATGACGGATTACGTACTGGAATAGACCACAGCGGCACGGTTGCGCGTACGTTCGCATACCCATAGATCCGAGAAACCTGACCCTCTGGGGGCTGCGCAGCCTTACACCTTTCACCTTTCTTTCACCAACCACTCCGTCGCAACAACGAGCAGTTACACTGTCCTTCGTTTACTTCCAACAACGGGAGCCAGAACCGGCCCGTGCAGTTTCAACTTCGCGTCAGCAACTGGCGCAGTTATATCCCCATCCTCGAGGTACTCACCACGTACCGGAGGAGCTATTTTCAGAATGACCTGATCGCCGGCCTGATCGTTGGCGTGATTACTGTACCGCAGGCCATGGCCTATGCGTTTCTGGCTGGGCTGCCCGCAGAGGCCGGGCTGTATGCCTGCCTGCTGCCGATGCTGATCTACACGATTCTCGGATCCAGTCGCCATCTGGTTGTCGGACCAGTCGCGGTGGCAGCATTGATGGTTGCCGCGACGATTGGTGAACACTCGGCGACGTCTGGTTATCCGCCAGCAAGTATCGCCGTCATTCTCTGTCTGCAAGTGGGCATCATCCTGTGGCTACTGCGTCTGTGGCAGATGGGTGGACTCGTCAATCTGTTAAGTCACCCCGTCATCAGCGGCTTCGTCAATGCTGCCGCGGTGCTCATTGTGTTCAGCCAGATTCCGGCATTTACCGGCATGCCGATGAAACCAGGCAATCCGCTGGATCAGGCCGCCTGGTACATCACGCATCTGAACGAAATTCATCTGTTGCCCATCGTTCTTGGTGCATCAGCACTGGCACTGATCTGGTTCTTCCAGCGTCACCTAGCAGGTCTTCTGCGCAACCAGGGGTTTGCGATTGAAGATAGTCATGCGCTGACCCGTATGGGACCGATCGCTGTGCTCTTCATCTCAGCGTTGCTGGTCTGGCTACTTGAACTCGACAAGCACTTCGGCCTCGCTACCGTTGGCGACGTGCCGAGCGGTCTTCCAGATTTTGCCGCGCCACCGTTCGACTTCCGCCTCTGGTTCGATCTGCTGGATTCTGCAGCAATCATCGCGGTGGTCGCTTATGTCGAAAGTCACTCGATTGCAACCGCCTTTGCGGGCCGCGAACAAACCCGGATCAACAGCAACCAGGAACTGATTGCCCTCGGCGCTGCCAACATCGGTGCCGCTTTCACCGGCGGCTATCCGGTGGCTGGCAGCTTTTCGCGGTCAGGAGTCAACTACGATTCCGGTGCCCGCACACCCCTCAGCTCGATCGTTTGCGCCGTGGTGATCGTCATCGCCTTGCTTTTGTTCACCCCCCTATTCGCCTTTCTTCCGGCGCCCGCACTGGCAGCCATCGTTGTGTTCTCAGTGGTCGGGCTGATGGACTTCCGCAGCATCGGTCGACACTGGCGCATCTACAAGGAAGACGCGATCACGTCCATTCTGACCATGGCCACAGTTCTGATCGGCGGTGTCGAGGCCGGCCTGCTCACTGGGGTTGGGCTTTCGATCGCGTTTTTCATCCGCTCGTCGAGCCGACCTGAGGTGACGGTGCTCGGACGGGTCGGAGAAACCGAGCACTTCCGATCCGAACGACGACACGACGTGCACCTGGTCTCGCATGTTGTCTGTGCGCGCGTGGACGAGAACATCTACTTCGCCAATGCCATGCAGATCGAAAACAAACTGCTGAAGATCGTGCAGCGACGCCCGGAGACTCGCCACCTGCTGCTGGCCTGCAGCGCAGTCAACCGTCTCGACGTCACTGGCCTTGAGATGCTGTTCAGGCTGAATCGCAATCTTGACCGCATGGAGGTGACGTTTTCGTTGTCAGAAGTCAAAGCCTCGGTCATGGAACAGCTCGATGCGACTAACCTCAAGCAGGTCCTCACGGGGAACATTTTTTTTACCACTGATCAAGGCATGCGGGCCCTGGAATGGGACGTCGAACACCGCTCCAGGCAAACCAGCCTGCCGTTGGACGACCCTGCGCAATAGGTTACATTCGACTGTCGGCGCACTTTTTGAAAACGCAGTAATCATCGACTGAGAACCAAGGGGGATGACGAATGAAACTGGGCTTGATGCTGGGCTATTCCGGCGCTGATCTGAAGATTCCACTGGCCGATGTGCAGCTGGCCGAACGACTGGGGTACGACTCGGTCTGGACCGCTGAGGCCTATGGCTCAGATGCCATTACGCCGCTCGCGTACATCGCAGCTCACACCGAGCGGATCCGGCTTGGCACTGCAGTGATTCAGCTCGCAGGTCGCACTCCCGCCAACGCAGCCATGGCGTTTGCCACGCTGGACGCTCTGGCCGGTGGTAATCGCGCCATCTGCGGCATCGGTGTGTCCGGACCGCAGATTGTTGAAGGCTGGTACGGGCAGCCGTGGGGCAAGCCTTACTACCGGATTCGCGACTATGTGCAGATCATGAAGAAGATCTGGGCCCGCGAGGAGCCAGTGGTACATGAAGGCAAGGAGATCAGTCTGCCGTATACAGGGCCTGGTGCCATGGGTGTTGGCAAACCATTGAAGTCGATTCTGCACATGAACCCGAACATACCGATCTTCCTCGGCACGGGCATGGAATCTACTGTCAAGCTGACCGCAGAAATCGCCGATGGCTGGTTGCCGCTTGGATTTGTACCCGGTACTGCAGAACTCTACGAGCCGTGGATCAAGGAAGGCCTGGATCGGGCCGGCAAAACTTCAGACTCGTTCGAACGTCAGGCCATGACACAGGTCATCGTGACTGACGACGTGAAGATGGCGCTCGACCGACTTAAACCAGGCATCGCACTTTATGTGGGTGGAATGGGTCACAAGAGCATCAACTTCCACAAGGAGATGATGGTCCGACGCGGTTATGGCGACGCCGCCAACCGAATCCAGGAACTCTATCTCGCTAAACGCAAGGCTGAAGCCATCGCCGCCGTGCCGGACGAATTTGTCGACAGTGGTGCACTGATCGGCCCCGCCGCACGCATCCGCGAGAAATTCCGCGCCTGGGAAGACAGCGGCGCAACCGGACTCACCATCTCGGGCAATACGGAGGCGATTCGTCTGATGGCCCAGTGCGCTCGCCTCAACTTCGCGCGAGAGTAACCATTGCATGGACTGCATGACAGGTTGTTGCCAACAGCCTGTCAGTGCAGCACGTTTTTCGGCAGTGACTTCGCCTGCACCACCCAGTCCACCACCTGTTTCTCGGTTCGGCCCAATGCCTTACGAGGTGCTTCGCGGAGGAGCGGCCGATAGCCGATTAAGTGTCTCCTGCGCCATTGGCGCAAGTGCTTCGTCAGGAAAGGGAAATACCGAACTAATGTTGATTTCGCACAGCACAAAGGTGTCCTCACCCTGGGCAGTCTTCGGGCCATAGAGAAAGTCCGCATCCCAGATCACAGGCAGCGAATCGACGGCAACGCCAACGCGACTGCACAGTTTCGGCACCCACTCTTCTTCCATCTGTCGCCTCAACACCTGGAAGTCTTCTCGTGTCGGCGGGAAGTAGAGACGCGGACCGGGTTGCGGTGCATCAGTCGGTGCGCCACCTTCCGGCGCAGGAAACAGTGCATTGATCAGTTGTTCGCCGAAGCCCGCTACTTTGTCGCGAACGAGATAACAGCGGATCATGCCGTCCGGCAAACGTGCCTGATAAGACTGATCGATCATCCGGCCATTGCCAGTGAAATAGGCTTGGCATTGCGCGATGAAGTCATCCAGAGGAACCACCTGCTCGACACTGCCTCGCTGGGCATGTCGCACACGCACCTGCGTGCCGGAAACGCGCTCAACCTTCCAGACACCGTTTCCGCCGTTACCACGGTACTGCTTGAGCACACGCGCCTTGCCTTCGGCCAGACATAGAGGCAACTCATCTCGAAGCGAAGCGTGCGTCGCATACAGGCGCGTGTCACCGCCCCAACTCATCTGCCGCGTTCGGTACAAAACCTCCTTGGTGCCCATTTTCAGGATCACATCGGGATGTGCGCTGATCATGGTGCCTCTGCTTGCAACCTGACGCAGCAACCGGTCGAGAACGGTCCGGTCGCGGCCCTTGACGATCGGGTCGACCCAGACGAGTACTCCGTCCACGCGGGACAACTGGTTGTACACTTCGTTGGCCGACTCATCGGCATACACAGCAGATTCGACTTCGAGGCCGATCTGACCCAAGGCGTCGGCCACCCGGGCCAAGCGTGTCGCTGCGAGCGGAATTTCCTGCTGTGTGCTTGGCTCGCCGGCCCACAGGAGCGCAACCTTGTATCGCGGCGATTGCATAGGCGACCTCTTCGTTTGGCTGGCTTGGCCTCAACTCAACAGTGCGGCTGCTTTCCCGGCGATCGTGAAGCGACGATTCACCTCGGTCCAATTGACGTTGCGCATGAATGCGTCGACGTACTTTGCTGCTGCGGCTCCGTAGTCGATGGCATAGGCATGTTCGTACATGTCGCATACCAGCAAAGGTACTTCTCCTGCCACACTCATGTGGTGGTCCTGTGTCCAGCGGTTATGCAACGCTCCGGTGTACATGTTGAGCGACAAAATCGCCCAGCCCGATCCACCACCGAGCCCCAGTGCAACCTTTCGAAACTCTGCCTCCCAGGCCCGTGCAGACCCAAACCAGCCCTCCAACGACTTCACAATGTCGCCACCGATCTTCCCATTGCCACCAAGATTGCCAAAATACAGCTGGTGCATGATCATCGAACCGGTTCGAAGCAACTCCTCACGCTTGATGTCTCCAAGCAGGTACGGCGGCCAATCCTCGTCTTCCACCAGTCCGGGAATTTTAGGCTCGATAGTATTTAGCGCGTTGATCGCACCCCGGTAGTTGTTCTCCCAGTGGGACTGAATCAGCTTCGCCGACAATCCATCAAGTTTCGCAGGGTCAAAGGGCAATGGCTGCGGCTGGTGCTTTCCGAGGTACGACTTCGCCCCTGTTGGCACCGCGTCAGGAGCTGCTTCGGCAGCTGGGCTCGTGGGAATCAATCCGGCGCTCACACCAAGAACGGCCGCTGCCGACAGCAGGGTGCGACGAGTCAACGTAGGTTCCATAATGTGCTCCTTTTGCTCAGCTCGTTGTCGATGCGCAGCTTCCAGCACGTGCGCAAGCGCAACGGGCCTCGCCATCTCTGGCCATACGGCGGCGATTCGTCTGATGGCGGAGTGCACAAGCCTCAACCTCGACTCGTATGACAGGCCGACCGCCTCGATGTTGGACAACTTTGTCCGCGTCTATTGTTGTCTGCATCTGCACTTATTACTGCAGGATATGCGCCAACAAAACTCGATTGACGTCGGTGACATTTTGATCCGTCACAAAGTGCCCAACACCAGGTAACTGGACAAAGGTGTAGATTGCCTTCACAAATTCAGCCGTCGTCGTCGCTGCCATCCGGCCAACCGTTGTGTCGGCATCGCCCCAGACGTAAAGCGTTGGCACGACAACGGCTGGAACGTTCTTCGCAGCCAGCGCCGACTCCCCTGGCAGTGCAGCTGAAGCGCGATACCAGTTCACCGCCGCCGTGAGTGCCTCCGGCGAAGACAGGACGGTGAGATAGGCCTCAACATCGATTGCGCCAACACCTTGATCTGCAAGGCTTCGACGCAGTCGTTTTGCGCCATCCTCAAGCAATCGAGACACGGTGTCGTCGGACTGAAACGTCCGGTGGTGTTTTGACCGTTCGCTCTGCACCGCGTCTTCTTTCATGGCACGGGCAAACGCTGCCGGGTGCGGTCGAGACAGGACATTGAGCGTGTGTATTCGATCCGGATGCCGGGCTGCAGTCAGCCACGCAACCTGGCCGCCCCAGTCATGCCCAACCAGATGAAACTGCTGTGTTCCCAGCGCATCAGCCATGGCAAGCACGTCACTGACAAGACATTCAACGTGGTACTCCGCCAAGACCTGCGGTCGAGCGCCTGCTGAATAACCGCGCTGATTCGGCGCAACCGCATTGAAGCCCGCTGCAGCCAGCGCCGGTAACTGGTGGCGCCAGGTGTGGTTGGTCTGCGGGAAGCCGTGCAGCAGAATTACCAGCGGCTGGCCACGAACACCAGCTTCCTCGATGTCGTACGACCACTGGCCAACCTGCAGTTGTGCCATGTCAGTCAGCCTCACCAAGCTTCTTCGCGAGTTCTCCGACCTTGAGTTCGCCTTCACGGGTCTGGCCGCCGATCGCCATGAACTTCTTCATGTTGCGTTGTGCCCCTTCTGTCCGTAACAAGCGTTGAAAGAGATAAGCCTCGTCGCGCAGTCCTTCCTCCAGTGGTTGTTCGGCGCCGTCCACCGAGGCCTTGGCAAGACGAACCGCTTCCACTGGAAAGGATGCAATGCGATGCGCCAAAGTCTGCACCCAGGCATCGATCTCATTGGCTTCGAAGATGCGATTCAGATAACCCCAGCGTTCTGCCGTGACCGCATCGAGATCATCACCACCCAGCACGATTTCCATGGCTCTGCCACGACCGACCAGACGGGGCAGCCGTTGTGTACCCGTGCCTCCCGGCAAAATGCCAAGCGGCACTTCCATCTGGTTGACGATGGTCTTGCCACGCACACCGAAGCGCATGTCACAACTGGCTGCAAGCTCTGAACCACCACCACCCACCCGCCCTTCAATCTGCGCAATGGTGACCTTGTCCATGGTTCGAAAGCGTTCACACATGATGTGATAGGGATTGAGATCACCATCTCGTTCCGCCGGTTGGTCCGTCGGGAATGTGAGAATCGTCGACACATCGAAGTGCGCCAGGAAAAAATCGGGGTTGGCACTCTTGAGCACAACAACGGTGAGGTCTCGATCTGCCTTCAACTCACCGGCCAGAGCCGCCAGTTCGCCGTACAGGGGAGGCGTAATGATGTTGATCGGTGGATTATTGATCACCACCGTGGCTACGCGCCCCTTGATGGTTACACTCAGCAACTTGTAGTTGTACGCCACGAATTCTCCCCTCCTGTGATTGGAACGTATTGCAGCGGTCACTTTATTCGTGTCGGCGCCTGCAGGGAAGGCAGAGCGCTGGATGATCGAATTAACCATGATTCGACAGATAGTCGGTAAAGCTGCAGGCGCACAACCCATCGCGGCGTCGGGCACCCCTCTTCGCGGCAGGAGCGGTCCCACGCCGCGACCACCAGCGCCGCCCCAACGATTCATCCTGTGCCGATTTCGGCATGGACCGTTACATCAATCGCGATCAGGAGATCGCTCCCACAAAGTCACGAAACCAACGGTTCGCGAAACCCCGGCGCAGCATTTTCGGTTGCGTAATTATTGTTCAATTGGGGTTAACGGCAGACGCCAGACTCCCGCAGCGATAATCTGTTGCCTTTGGGGGGCACCACAATGGAGGAAAATATGACGAACGCTCTGCACGAAACCATCCTGTCCCGAATTGATACGCTCGCCGACGAGCTCATCGAAGTATCCCATGCCATTCACGCGCAACCGGAACTGGCTTTCAACGAACACTTCGCTGCACGCACCCTGACCCAGGCGCTGCGTCGACATGACCTCGAGGTGGAAGCGGGCGTCTACACGCTGCCCACTGCGCTCGAGTCTCGCCTGCGAACGCTCGGCAACGGGCCAACCGTCGCCATCCTCGCCGAGTACGATGCGCTGCCCGGCATCGGTCACGCCTGTGGCCACAACCTGATTGCCACTGCCGCACTCGGCGCAGTCCTCGGGTTGCAGGCGGTTGCAGATCAGCTGCCGGGTTACGTGAGATTTCTTGGCACCCCGGCGGAAGAGAAAGGTGGTGGCAAGGAACTGATGGCACGAGCAGGTGCGTTCAAGGGCATCGACGCGGCCATGATGATTCACCCATCAGGGGTGAACATGGCAACCATGCCGTGCATCTGTGTGGCAGAGGTCAGGGTGGTCTATCACGGTCGTTCAGCCCACGCGTCCGCGATGCCGCACAAGGGAATCAATGCGCTGGACGGTCTCCTGCTCGCCTACCAGGCGATTTCCAATCTGCGCCAGCACATTCGCTCGACCGAACGAATTCACGGCATCATCACGGAGGGCGGTCTTGCGCCCAACATCGTGCCCGAACGCAGCGCTGGTGAGTTCTATGTTCGTGCCGCCAACGAGCACGCACTGGCGAAGCTCAAGCCGCGTGTGCAGGCCTGTTTCGAAGCCGGTGCGGTGGGTAGTGGCTGTGAAGTCGACGTCACCTGGGCCGGCGTCGACTACCTCGACCTGAATACCAACTGGCCACTGGCTGATCGTTTTCAGCAACACGCCGAAGCGCTGGGCCGGGAGTTCATACCCCGAGAGCACCTGGCAGGCTCGCCCTCCGGCAGCACTGACATGGGCAATGTCAGCCATCTTCTGCCGTCCATTCACCCGATGATTGCATCGGCGCCTGCCAACGTCGTGATCCATCATCGCGATTTCACGCACTGGTCCGGATCGCAGATGGGCGACCAGGCGGCGCTGGATGGTGCAAAGTCTCTCGCCCTGACTGCTGCCGATTACCTGCTGGGAGAAGCGCTTCAACAAGCCAGCGCCCACGCTTTCAAGTTATCGAAGGGACTGTCCTGATGCATCACCCCGGCATAATCGCCGAGCCGGAAGACGTTGATGCACGCTGGTTGACAGACGTGCTGCAATACAGCGGCCTCGATGCGCAGGTCACTGGCTTTACAACCCGGGAGATCGGCACCGGACAGGTGGGTCGCAACGTACGCTTTACGCTCGACTACGAGCGGGGCACCGGCCCTGCATCCATCGTTGGCAAGTTTGCCTCCCAGGACCCAACCAGCCGAGCCACTGGCGTTGCCCAGAACAACTACTTCAAGGAAGTGATGTTCTACAACACGATCTTGCCGACCGTCGGAATTCGCACACCTCGCCCGCTGTTCGCCGACATCGATGCCACCACGCACGCTTTCTGTCTGATGCTCGAGGACATTACACCCTCCACCCAGGGGGACCAACTCACCGGTTGTTCGCTAGACATGGCAGCGCTTGCCATGGCGGAAGCTGCGAAGTTACACGCGCCGCGGTGGGACGATCCAGGCCTCGACGACATTACCTGGTTGCAGCCAAACGCTGCACTTGACCCAGACTTCTTCAAGTCCTTCTGGAAGCAGCTGTTTCCCGGTTTCATGGCGCGCTATCACGATCGGTTACCTCAGGCACATCGCGACCTGCTGCATCGCTTCACCAGCAAGCTGGATGGCTGGGTCATGCATCGACCCGGCCCCCGATCACTCGTGCATGGTGACTTTCGCCTCGACAATATGCTGTTTGGGGGAACGATCCCGCTTGTGGTGGTCGACTGGCAAACCATCAGTATCGGCAATCCGATCGCCGACATTGCCTACTTCTTGGGCGCAGGTTTGCTGCCTGATATCAGGCGTACACATGAGACCCAACTTCTCAGGGTCTACTACGAAGCACTTCTTGCACATGGGATCACCGATTTCAGCTTTGAAGCATGCTTTCGCGATTATCGCAGGTTCAGCTTCAGCGGCGTGGTCATGGCAGTCATCGCGTCCATGCTGGTGGTCAGAACCGCGCGCGGTGATGACATGTTCATGGTGATGGCGAACCGGCACGCGCAACAGGCGCTGGAACTCGATGCAGAGGCATTACTCGGAATCGAATCTTGACCCTGCCCCTCGCCCTGTGTTCGAGTGGGCTCTACCCAGTTCAACGCAAGATCCAGGCCCGGACCCTTCATGCACATCACCTTCAGCGCTGAACACGAGGCTTTCAGAGAAGAAGTCCGTGACTTTCTGCGGACCAAACTGCCTGCCGATCTGAAGGATGCCCAGCGGAATTGCCCAGGCATTTTTCTGGACTATGAACACAACATCCGCTGGCATCGCATCCTCTTCGACAAAGGCTGGATCGCTCCGGCCTGGCCTGTGGAGTACGGCGGCACTGGCTGGGACCTCGCCAGGCGCTACATCTACACCACTGAATGCACGCTGGCTGGTACACCCAGCACCGCGCCCATGGGGCTTGGCATGTGTGGCCCAATGCTCATCGGCCATGGCACGGCAGAGCAGAAGTCGTTCTACCTGCCGCGCATCCTGTCCGGGGAGGACTATTGGTGTCAGGGGTATTCGGAGCCGGGCTCCGGCTCTGACCTGGCAAGTCTGGCGTTACGTGCAGAACGCGATGGTGACGAATTTGTCCTGAATGGCACCAAGATCTGGACCACCCACGCCCACTTTGCAAATCGCATGTTCTGCCTGGTGCGCACTCGTTCTACTGGCAAGCCACAGGAAGGCATCACTTTCCTGCTGCTGGATATGGACACTCCCGGCATCACCGTCGAACCCATCATCTTTGCATCCGGCACGCATGAGGTGAACCAGGTCTTCTTCGACAACGTGCGTGTACCTGTCAGCAACGTGGTCGGCACGATCGACAAAGGCTGGACAGTCGCCAAGTATTTGCTGGAGTTCGAACGTGGTGGTGGTGGCACGGCGGCCCAGCAGACCGCGCTCAAGCGCGTGCGCAACCTCGCTGCACAGGTGCGTCTCGACGGTGAATCGTTGATGAATGATGCTGCCTTCGTGCGCAAGCTCGACGCGGCTGACGTCAAGCTGCAGGCCATCCAGTACACCGAATTCCGGATCATGGCCCAGCTGTCGAAAGGACAGAACCCTGGCCCGGAATCTTCCATCATGAAAAACATGAGCTCGGACGTGGGACAGCACCTCACCGAACTGTCTGTGGAAGCCATGGGGTATTACAGCAGTCCGATGCCGGGCAAGATCGAAACACCAGCGCCGCGTGAGGGGGCCGTGTCGTTTCTGCGCTATTTCAATCTGCGCGCCTCTTCAATTGCAGGTGGCAGCAACGAAGTGCAGAAGAACATTGTCGCCAAACTGGTACTCGGACTATGACTCTCTCATCCAATCGACCCTGAAAGAAAAAGGAGAACAACTTGGCTCCCGTGACAAAACTCGTGGAGAGAACCGACGACAACGGGCTCGCCATTCTCACGCTGAATCGCCCGGAAATGCTGAACGCACTGTCCCCGAACCTGTTCATCGAATTGCGTGCACACATCGATGCCATTGCGGGTGCGACCGACAGCATCGGCTGCGTCATCCTCTGCGGCAAGGGACGCTCCTTCTCTGCAGGTAACGACCTCAAGGCGATCCAATCCGGAGAAACCGCGCCTTCACGGCATTTTCAGGCAGAAACACTGGATGCCATCGAGGCATTGCCACAACCGGTTATCGCAGCCGTCCAAGGTCATTGTTATACCGGCTCACTGGAGTTGGCTCTGGCTTGTGATTTGTTGGTTGCAGCAGATGACGCGCGGTTCTCTGATACCCACGGCAAGTGGGGCATGTCGCCGACCTGGGGAATGAGTCAGCGCCTGCCGAGACGCGTTGGGCCGCTGCGAGCCAAGGAAATGATGTTCAGTGGTCGGGTGGTGGGTGGCAACGAGGCGGCCCAAATCGGGCTCGCCAATGAGTGCGTCCCTCGCGATGAACTCATGAACCGGACCATTGCCATGGCGCGCAGCTTTCTGGAGAACTCATGGTTCACGCTGCGTGCCGACAAGATGCTGGTAAACAAAGGGCAACGGTATACGCTGGCCGATGGTTTGCAGTTTGAGCGAACCAACAGCCCTGGACGCGGACCAGATCTGGAAGAGCGCCTGAAAAACTTCGGGCGCTGACAAAGCAGCTAACGCCCGCAGGGGAAACGGCAGTTGTCCACCTCAGTTCTGGTTAACATCATCTGCATCGCCGTCATCACGGCGAATGTGTTGTTCGTTCTTTCCCGATGGTCACCAAAGCAGCTCTCGCCCTGGCTCCAGATCGGCGTGTCAGCACCTTTTCTGTTTGCTGTGGGGAGTCTCGGCGCGGAATTTTATATACACGAACCACTGGGTTATATCCTCTCACTGCAATTGTTGTACACCGGTCTGATCTGGACCGTCACCAGCTGGTGGTTGACCACCGTGCAAATGGCAAGGATGCAGGGAATGATCTGGCGAGTCCCGAACTGGTTATGGCGAAATCTGCCATTGGCACTCGCAGCACTGGCCTGGTTGGGTTCACTAACCAATCCATGGCACGGACAATTCATAACGCCAATTCCTGGCGCTCGCAGTGAATACGGTGTTCTCTGGTACGCCAACGGTACATTTCTGTGGACCCTGCTGCTGTGCACGGTGCTGTTGGCAGTCTATCGGCACCGCGAAGCGCTTTATGCGAGTGATCGGGCACAAATGCGACTGTGCGCACTGTCCGCTGCGTTGCCGACCGTACTCAATGCGACTTACACACTGGCACCGACACCGGTTCAGTTCGATCCAACCGTTGTTGGCCTGACAATCAGTACCTCCTTGCTGGTGTTTTCCGTGTATCGGGGACAGCTGCATCCAGCCAGTACCGTTCGTCTCGAGGAATGGATCGGGTACGACCCGTTGCCTGGCGTTCTGATGGACCGTAACGGCCGCATCCTCTTTGCAAACAACGCTGTGAACACCTTGTTTGGCAGCACACCTGATCGAACGTCGATGACAACCTGGCTGACTGACCAGCTGCTGGCGGATGGAACAACGCCAAACTCCGCCGCCATCGAAGCTGAGCCACCACGACTCTGGCAGCTGCGCCGAGACCCGGAGCGATGGGTTCGGCTGGAGCGCAGACCCATCAGGCTGGGTGGATCCGAGCTTGGCACGGCTCTGTTCGTTCACGAAGAGACGCAGCGAGTGCGAATGGACGCAGCGCTACAGTCGATTCGTCAGGTGGAAAGTCTCGGCCTCATCGCCGGGGGCGTAGCCCACGACTTTAATAACTTGCTGGTGAGTATTACCGGCAACGCGGAACTCGCTGAATTGTTCGCCGACTCGGATCCGACCCGTGTTCGTGAATACCTGGCAAGAATTCGTCGGGCCGGTGAACAGGGAGCCGATCTTGCGCGTCAGCTCCTGACCTATGCTGGCCGCGGCAGCATTGCACTCGTTCCCGTCGAACTGAATACCGTACTGACCCGAACGATCGAGATCCGACGGGCTTCAATGCCCAGCAACATCGCGGTTCAACTGGATCTGGCGCAGAACCCGGCGCCGGTTGCGTATGCCGACGTCACCCATCTGGCACAGATCGCCTTGAACCTGGTCGTCAACGCAGAGGAAGCGCTCACGGCCAAGGGTGGCGTGATCAGGATCGCCAGTGGTCACAAGGCTCTCGGCGAAAGTGCTTTGAAAGGCATGCTGGGAGCGCAGGCCTGCACGCCCGGCGAGTTCGTCTACATGGTAGTTCAGGATGATGGCCCAGGCATGTCGCAGGAAACCCTGGCGCGCATGTTTGATCCGTTCTTCTCGACCAAGGCCGTAGGACGGGGATTGGGGCTGGCAACCACCCTGGGAACGGTACGCAGCCATCATGGATGCCTGGAGGTCATGACGTCTCCTGGTCATGGTTCACGTTTTACGGTCTACGTTCCTGCCGACACAGCTTCGGGTATCGAGGTGGCGGCCCGGCCCGTCGTTTCAGCTCGAAACCCGAATGGTCTGACCGCGCTGCTCGTCGACGACAATGACTCCGTGCGTCAGGTCCACCGGCAAATGCTTGAACTGCTGGGGTTCCGGGTGGTTGAGCAGCTGGACTCACTGAACGCCGTCAGCGAAAAAACCGGATCGGTCGATCTGGCCATGATCGACCTCACCATGCCTGGATTGCCAGGCATAGATCTGGTCAAACAGCTACTGGCGAAGAATCAGCGGCTGCCCATCATTCTAGTCAGTGGGTATGCGTTACAGGTGGATGAGTCATTGCCATCAAACGTCGGTTATCTGCAAAAACCATTCACCATCAATGGGCTGGCCGAAGTATCCGAGCGGGTGATGACCGCCGGCAAGCATGTCGCCGGCGGCGGGGCGATCAGTTCGAGAGATCGGCTGCCTTTCGGATGATGCGGCCGACCAGGCCGTACGCCAGAGACTCTTCTGCGCTCATCCAGTAATCCCGATCGGTGTCCTGCGCCACTCGCTCAAGGGTCTGACCGGTTCGGTCAGCAATCACCGCATTGATGCGCTCGCGAGTCTTGACGATTTCCCGGGCATGAATCGCGATATCCGTGGCATCGCCACCAAAGCCACCCGCTGGTTGGTGGATCAGAAAGCGGGTATTGGGCAGACATAGACGATTTTCACGCTCAGCCGCCAGATAGATGTGCGTTGCGATGCTGCCCACCCAGCCGGTACCGACACAGCGCACTACGGGCTTGATGAACTGGATCATGTCATAGATCACATCACCCGATTCCACATGACCACCCGGCGAACTGATGTAGAACGTGATCGGGTCATCAGATTCATAGGACAGCGTCAGCAATTTTTCTGCCGTGCGTCGAGCCACATCCTGGTTCACTTCGCCGAACAACGTCAGCGTGCGGTTCTTGAAGAGACCACTTTCCAGAAAGTTACTGGCCTTGGCCACTTCCTCAATATTTTTCTCGCCATCCATTCTCAAGCTCACGTTACACCTCGACTTCGGGGTACGGTAAAGTCGGAAATTCTACACCAGATAAGGAAGGGGAAACCGCGATGCCTTTGGCACCCGAATACCAGGCCATGCTCGATCAGCTGGCCACACAGCCTGGTCCGGCACTCAGTGATCTGCCGGCCAGTGCTGGTCGCGAGATGTACAGGATGATGCGTCCGCTTGTTCCCGATGCGCCGATCGGTCGAATCGAGGACCGGCAGGTCCCTGTCCGAGCTGGCAAGATCGCGGTCCGGATCTATACCCCAACAGGTACGGGACCCCGGCCTATTTTCGTGAACTATCACGGCGGGGGCTGGGTAATTGGGGACCTGGATACCAGCGACGCGGCCTGCCGCGATCTCGCCAACGGCATCGGTTGTATCGTTGTTTCGGTCGACTATCGCATGGCGCCCGAACATCTTTTTCCGACTGCCGTCGACGACAGTTACGACGCCCTCTGCTGGGTCGCCGCGAACACCAAATCACTCGGTGGCGACGGCAGACTCCTGGTTGGCGGTGAAAGTGCCGGCGGCAATCTGGCGGCAGTCATGTGCCTGAAGTCACGTGACGAAGGTGGTCCAGTTATCACCGCTCAGGTACTGCTCTATCCTGTCGTCGATGCCGACCTCACACGCGACTCGTATCGACGCAACGGTGAGGGTTATCTGCTCACAACGACCACGATGCGCTGGTTCTGGGATACCTACTGCCCGTACGACAAACGCACGCACGCCTTCGCCTCGCCCTTGCGAGCACTCAACCATCGAGGGCTGCCACCTGCGGTAATCGCCACCGCAGAATTCGACCCACTATGTGACGAAGGCGCTGCGTATGCCGGCGTGTTGGCAGCATCCGGAGTTGGGGTCACCTTCACGTGTTATGCCGGCATGATTCATGACTTCTTTGCAACTGCAGGCATGTTTGCATCCAGCCGCGCGGCCGCCAACGATGTTTATTCCGCTGTGAAAAGGCTGATTTGATGGACAACGCCATCGTTATGGGTGTTGGTCCCGAGCGAGGCTTGGGGGCCGCACTCTGCCGTCGATTCGCAGCCGCAGGCCTACACGTCTACGTCGCCGGTCGCAGTCTGGACAAATTGGACGCCGTTGTAGCCACCATTCGGATGTACGGTGGCCACGCAACACCCGTGTTTGCCGATGCAACCAGCGAGGCCGACGTCACTCGCCTGTTCGCAGAAGTTCCCTCACCACTGCGCCTTACAATCTACAACGCTGGCAACAACTTTTCTGGCCGTATCGCCGAGATGGAGGCGGAGTACTTCGAACGATGCTGGCGTGTGTGCACGTTTGGTGGATTCCTGTTCGGACGAGAAGCGGTACGTCGCATGCGCGGTGACGGCGGCACGCTGCTCTTCACCGGCGCCAGCGCCAGTTGGCGTGGCCGGGCAGGATTCGGCGCTTTCAACGCGGCCAAAGGCGCGTTGCGAAACCTCGCCCAGGCGATGGCCAAGGAATATGCCGTGGAAGGCGTGCATGTTGGACATGTGGTCGTCGACGGTCCGATCGCCGGTGACAAGATCATCAACGGCTTTCCCGCCTATGCCGAAAAACTCGGTGAGGCCGGCATGATCGATATCGAGGGTATCGTTGATGGTTTTGAGTTTCTGTATCGACAACCCAGACGAGCATGGAGCTTTGAGCTGGATGTCAGGACATCGGAAGAGAAGTGGTGAATTGCGGCATGGTCCGTTTCAAAATCGCGATCAGGAGATCTACAGGGCGGCTTTATTCGACATCTCATTACTGAATCTGCCAACTTCATTGATGCTGACCTTACAGTTTGATTTCCGTTCCAATCCCGGCCTTCTCTCCAATCAATCGTTCCGAAGCTCTGAATACCCCGGCGCAGAATTTTCAGTTGCGTAATAATTATCCAATCGAGTTATCTGTTACTGCCGAGATTGTCAGGCCTTCGCGACGTTTCTCTATAAATCAGCGGACACCCTCGATGCAGACTGCGGAACACAGAGCACCTTGTCTGCATGCGACTGACCACACAGGCCTGGCAGATGGTCGATTTCCAGGTGACGGATCCCGATGGATATGTACTGTGTTTTTCGTCGGATCAAATTGAAACGTAGTTTACAAACACCCCGTCGGATCCACATTACGGGAAACGCAGGCTCGGGGAAAACAACTACCGCCCGGATACTGTCTGCATCGCTGGGAATTCCTGCGCACTCGCTGGACACCATCGTCTGGCGACCTCACTGGGAAAAAGCGTCTCCTGCAGAACGGCTGATAGCCGAGAGTGATCTGACAAGTCAGTCCACATGGATAATCGAAGGGGTGTCAGATCACGTGCGGAAGGCCGCTGACCTTACGATCTATCTTGATCTACCCCGTCACCAATGCCTGCGAAGAGCGCTTCGACGCTCAATGCGTTTTATAAGGACTCAGCGCCCAGAGTTCCCGCGCGATTGTCCGGAGTGGAAAATCCTGCCAACACTCGCCAGGATCATCTGGCGCTTTCCGAAGCTGGTTGGGTATAAAATAGAGCAGGAAGCTGCGCGAGACCCAGAAAAATACTGGGCCATTCGCTCAGACAAGGACATCGACACACTGCTGAAAACAGCAGGCACCACGGGGTGCCTGCTCACACCGTTGCCTCGTGCTTCAGTCGACTCGCGCGGCAGCGTACCCGGATAGAACGACTGCATCGTTCTGATTGCGGGTTTCCACGACCAGATTGACGATGCCCTTCTCCACACTTTCCACCGTTGCCGTCGAATGCAGTGTGTCACCGGGCCATACTTGGCTTGTGAATCGAACGCCGTACTTGGTCAGTCGCCCATCACCCACATAATTGGTGAGCATTCGACCGGTCATGCCCATGGTCAGCATGCCGTGCGCGAAAACCGAAGGATACTTCGCGATCTGAGTCGAAAATATTTCATCGGTATGGAGCGGGTTGTAATCGCCTGAGGTTCCCGCGTACATAACGAGCTGGGTACGCTTCAGATCTTCGACCAGACATTCGGTGTAGGTGTCGCCAATCTTCAGCTGACTTGCTTTGAGTGCCATTTTTTTCTCCTTACTTCGAATCGACCGGGCGTTCCGTACGAACGCCAACTCCGCGCGCCGTGATGACAAGCTCACCGTGCTGGTCGCGGTACTCGGTTACCGTTTCGGTGAACACCAGTTTGCCACTTCGCTTGCCCTCCTTTTCCCAGGTTTTGCCTGGCAACTGAGTGGCTTTGAGAATGTCACCTGGTTTGATGTGCCGGTGATATTCGAAGTGCTGCTCGGCATGCAATCCGCCACCCCCACCACCACCACCGCCGCCACCGCTCGCAGGTTCCCGTTTTACGCCGGTTGGTTCCTTGCCGGAACCGAACCATGCCTGGCCCGTTTTTGGTCGCAGAAAATAGTTGGGATCGAACTGGGCGCTTGATTGAGCAAACGTTGGCGGCGCAATAATGTGTCCCACCTCGGTGCCCTTGGCGTAGTTCTCGTCGTAGTAGATCTGGTTGTCGTCGGCGACAGAGCGCGCAAACATCATGATGTGCGTCGCTTCCACCGGAAATCTGTCCACAGCCATGTTTTCCCCCTGTTGTATCAATTGAACAGGGGGCTAGTGTCGCCCAAATACCGGGCGCCGTCAGCGCCCTTTGAATTCCGGTGGCCGTTTCTCGAGGAACGCGGTGATCCCTTCGATCTTGTCCTCGGTCTGAACCAGGGCACCCTGGGCGTACTTTTCAAACATGAGAGCCCCGGCGAGACTCGCTTCCATGCCGAAGTGAACCATGGCCTTCATGGTTCGGGGCACAAACGGAGCAAAGGTTGCCAGGTGATCGGCCATACGCTGAGCTTCGGCCAGCAGTTCCTCCATCGGGACGATGCGCGTCACGAGGCCAATGGCCAAAGCGCGTTCAGCGCCAATTGGATCGCCCATGAGCATCATCTCCATACCCCAACCACGACCAACAACACGTGGCAGGCGTGCACAGGCTCCGCCACCGGGAATGATGCCAAGCTTGCCTTCAGGTGTTGCAAATCGGGCGTGCGGAACACAGATGCGCAGGTCGCAACCAAGCGCAACTTCGAGCCCACCACCCATACAGATGCCATTGATCGCAGCTATGGTCGGTTTTGGTGTGCGTTCAAGCTGGTCGGCCAACCCTTGAATGATTGGATCGAGCGCTTTTTTCAAATCACGGTGCAGTACTTCGGAAAGGTCCGAACCCGACGCAAACGCCCTATCGCCCGCGCCGGTAATCGTAATCACCCGCACCAGATCATCTGCAGCCGCAACCCGGACCGCATGCTGCAACTCATCCAGCGTCGCCAGTGAGATGGCGTTGTGCTTGTCAGCCCGATTGATGGTAACGAGGGCCATAGGCCCACGCAGTTCATAGAGGATATTGGCGTAGTCCACGATTGGTCTCGTTCCGAAGGCCCAGCGGGCGGAATTGACGGACCTGATGGCCCGCCCGAATCAGTCGCGGGATTGTAGACGTTCAGTCAGCTTTTTCAGCTTTGAATCAAGCTTGTCGCCTACTTGCGTCGCGAGTTCATCCTTCACGCGGAACCCGCTGCCGATAGATCCTTGAGAAACATCTGCGACTTGCGGATCGACTCTTCCATCTCCACGATCAATCGTCCCACCTCGCCTTCGATCATCTTCAGCTCTCCACGAAGCGAGGAGATCGCCTGCGCATTGAGGTTGTGCTTGAGATAGAGCACCTGGTCGTTGAACACAGTCAGCACAGGCTGCATTCGCGACTCGGCACGGCGCATGGAGGCAATCAGACCTTGGTAGGCAGCCTGCGAACTCTGTAGTTGCCGTCGACTGTCTGCCTGCATTCTGGCGTTGGAGATTTGCTGGATTTCCGCTTCCCACTCTTCGAACAAGTCGCTGGACACGGCGTCGACTGCCTCAACGCGGCCATGCACAGCCTCGGCTCGCGATTGCGCGTCATCGTAAGCCGCCTGCAACTCGCTGTAGGCGTCTTTCAGCGGACCGGATTGGGTGCTGGCCACAGCCTCAAAACGCTCGAGTACAGATCGGAATTCTTCCTTCGCATCTTCTTGCGAGGCCATGGCCGCCTCAACACGATCGCGCAGGATGTCCCGTTTGTGCACGCCCAGTTTTTCCCAGGCGCCGTAGTAGGCAGTATCACAACCCGAGGTCACTGCCAGCGCCAGAAACAGCACCCATATGCTCGCTTTTGACAATTGTCCTCCCAAATAAACAAAGGCCGCTCAAGAGCGGCCTTTGTGATCATCGATCAGAACGAATCAGTTCGTTCCGTTGGAGATCTTCGCAGACACCCGTCGGTTGTGCTGCCGTCCTTCATCCGTCTCGTTGGTGTCGATTGGCGTGGACTCACCAAATCCTTTGGAGGACAGACGATCACGGGAAACACCACCCTGATTCACCATGTAGTCCATGACACTGCCCGCACGCCGTTCGGACAACGCCTGGTTATAGGCATCGGATCCGCGGCTGTCAGTATGACCTTCGACTACGGCAACCGATCCTAGGTATTGCTTCATGAAGGCGGTCACTTCGTCGATTTCGCTGTGATGCGCCGGACGTAGTTGTGACGAGTCAAAATCAAACTCCAGGTTCAGATCGATGGTGACCGTTTCCTGCAGTGCCTCAGGACACCCTTTTTCGTCGACCTTCACGCCGGCAGGTGTATTGGGGCAGGCATCCATATAGTCAGGAACGCCATCACCGTCGCTGTCAGGCGGGCAACCACGCGCATCCACAGCCACGCCAGCCGGGGTTCCGGGGCAAGCGTCAGCACTGTCAACCACGCCGTCGCCATCGCTGTCGAGTTCACAGCCGTCCGGCCCTACAGTGGTGCCGGGAGGTGTGTTCGGGCACTTGTCATCTGCGTCAGCAACACCGTCACCATCAGCATCCTTGATTCCTGCCACACCACCCAGGTCACCCAGGAACGCAGTCAGGCCAACGAACATGAATGGCTGCAGATCCTTGTGATCTGGCGAGTAGTTCATACGGACGTCACCGCGCAGCGACAGGCGCTCGGTCAAGGTGCGGAAAACACCGACACCAGCGTTGATCTGTGTGTCCTTTTCTTTGCCACGTACGTTGTCAAATTCGATCGCTGTACGACCAGCACCAGCAAGAACGAACGGCTGCCATGCACCTTCTGTCTTGATGCGATACAGAACGTCGACCCAGAAGAGATCCGCATTATCGTCACCCGAGCCACCCGGCAGCGAGTAATCGAGCTTGGCACGGCCAAGGAGCAGTTCGAGATTGATGTGGTCCGAAGCCTGATAACCAAGGACTACACCGCCACCGAGTTCGGCATCATCGATACCAATTTCGGCACGCTTTGGCGCCTGGTAGTACATCAGACCGGGGCTCAAGTACACACTACCCTGATCGCCGGCAACGGCGTTTGTTGACCAGAGCAGGCTGGCCATAGCGAGCGTGAACAGGACTTTAATACCCTGCTTCATGTTGATTTCTCTCCTTCGTGACACTGTGCTGAATAGCATTACAGAAAATTTCCCGAAACGACTAAGGCCGGGGGCAGGCGGCATTATAGCCACAGCAAGCCGGAAAGCAGTCAATTTCGATACTTGCCCAACTCCAGGGATTGTAAAAGTGCCATCAACTTTATCGCGGATGGCTCCATATCCCGCTCGCGTTTGGACAATATTCTTTGATCGCAGTAACGATCAGCAGAACAGCTAATGACGCACGTTACCCTCAACCCAGATGCAACTCGGCGAGAGCTCATCGAGGAGTGGCTGGTTTGGCAATCGAACAGACCATCGTACCAACGGCTGTTCTTCAATTTTCACGAACAGGTGGTGCGGCTCGACCCAAGGTTCAACCACTTTTCCCGGCTGGATTCCCTGGCCATACTCAATACGCAGGAAGGTTTGATTAACCTTAACAGATAAAAATTACGCAATCGAAAATGCTGCGCAGGGTATTTAAGAGCTGCGGAACGATTGACCGGAGATCAGGTCGGTATTGCAGCGGAAATCAAACCGTAAGGTCACAACCCATGAAGTTGGGAGACCCAGTCATGAGACGTCGAGTAGAAGCACCCTGTGGGAGATCTCCCGATCGCGAACCGTTGGTTC
>JAYSTS010000397.1:0-9181 GCA_043719475.1 Gammaproteobacteria bacterium
CACAAGCCAGTCAGACTGCTTAAATGAAGGCGCTGCTGATACTCGCAGCTTCGCTTGAAGCTGGCGCAGGACTGGATCAGCTGATGCGGTTGCTGCTGGAAGGCATCCACAAGAGCATTGGCTTTGATCGAATCTATTTCGCCCTGTTTACTGCGGATCGAAAGGCGCTGCAGCCGAAGTACACCCTCGGGCGCGACGCAGCATTGTTTTCAGGGTCGCGACTCAACTTGCTGCCGACCAACGATTTCTTTCAGCTGTCTTTTTGAGACAGGTCGGGGTGTTATATGGTGATCGAAGCACGAGCCTTGCTGTTATCACTGATGACGGCGTCGGGCTGTTTCGCTTGTTTGGTCTGCAGATTCCGCTCGTTCTGACACTTGCACGCAAGGCGATCTGAGCCGTCTGCAAAAAAAACCGCTGCCGGAGTGGCAGCGGTTCTTGTCAGCCTAACCAAGTCGCCCGATTAGAAACGGACGCGGAACTGGAGCAGGTATTCCACACCCAGTGAGGTGGTGACGACCTGATCCTGTTGATTGGCAAGAGTGCCTGGAGGGTTGCAGCGTGGAACACGGGTGGCGCTGAAATTAGCGCAGGCCCCGGGTCGTGCACCGGCACCTTGTGCGTAGATCTCATCGGTGAGATTTTTACCGATTAGGGAAACCTCGTATCTCTCGTCAGCGGTATACAGCCGGATTGCCGTATCGAGCAGCCAGTAGGACTCCTGCTTGAGCGGATCCTGAGTTGCCGTGAATGCGTATCCACCGTTATAGCGTGCGTCAGCCGACAGCCCCAGACGCCAGGTATCGTTGATACCGAAATCGTAGCTGATACCTGCGGTACCTGCGGTCCTTGCGCTCAACGCCCCGTCCTGACCTTTCAGATTTTGACCGGTTGCGTTGACGAAGTCCTTGCTGTAGCTCGTGTCGGTAACGGCGATGGCACCACGTAACACCAACCCTTCGACGGGTGTCTGCCAGAGCAAGTCGGCTTCAACACCTTCAGTGGTCAATTCCGAGGCATTGAAAGTCTGGAACTGAATGGTTTGGGAATTGAACAGCTGAACCTGGAGGTCAGAGTACTTGTACTGGAAAACCGAAGCGTTGACCCGCAAGGTGCCGTCGATCAGATTGCTCTTGATCCCGAACTCAAAGCCTTTTGCCTTTTCGGACTCATAGATCAGAAAGTCCGGAAATCCTGGCGCACTGGCGTTCAACGTGTTCGTTGGCAGCGCGCTGTTGTCCACCCCGCCGGACTTGAAACCTTCCTTGTAGGCAGCGAATACACTGGTGTCCTCGGTGACGTAGTAGTTGACAGCAACTTCCGGCGACGTGTTCGTGTCCTTGAAGTCGATGCCATCAATCAGCGCCGGTGCACTGAACGTACCCCGGAGGAACGCATGGACATAAGGAATGGTGATTCGCCCCTCCTTCTTTTCGTCGGTGTATCGGAGACCTGCGGTAATCTCAAGACGATCCGTGATGTCCCAATAACCGGCAGCGAAAGCCGAAAAAACCTTCGTGTCTAGGAAGTGATTCTTGTTGTAGTCGTAAGCATTGCCCGTAATCGGATCGCGGGCAATGATGCCAATGTTGGCGGCGTACTGATAGGCCTCGAAAGTCTGTTCGACGTCCTGATAGTACAGACCGCCCTGAAAGTTGAGAGGCCCTTCAAACGTCGATGCAATGCGAATCTCTTCGGAAAAACTCTTGTAGGTATTGCGGTGCTCCCCGCCAAACACACCGACGTTATAGTCATAAATGTCGAGTTCGATGTGGTCGAGATCGACATAGCCGGTGATGGAAGAGATGGACAGCGTGTCGCTGACGTCCAAGTCGTTCTGCCAGGCGACAAAGTGGGTTTGCTGCTCAAGGAAAGGTACACCGTCGTCGCCACCGTACGGCAGTCCCGGGCGGAGCAGCGGGTTGAGGTCGGCTATCGAAGTGTTCCCGTTCAGCTTGCAATCGTCGATACCCTGCAAAATCAATGCATTACCGAGGATTGACGTCGGCTGGACCCGACCTTCCGGGCAGAACTCTTCCGTGCGGCCGTTGGAGCCGTCATTGTTGTATTCAGAATAGGCATACTTCAAGCGCGACTTGAATACGTCGTTGGGTTCCCAAACTAGAGTGACCCTGGCATTGGCTGCATCCTCACCACGGATTTGATTGGCTACTCCTGGTACCAGGTTCTTGAACAGTTCATCGCTCTTGGTGTAACCAACGGCGAGGCGGGCACCCAAGGTATCTGTAATCGGACTGGAGATGACCCCTTCGAAATATTGTTGGTCGTGTTCGATTTCGTAGCCGACCATCGCTTCGGCTTCAAATTCCTGACCCGGGTCGTTGGTGGCGATGGAAACTACGCCCGCAGTGGCACTTTTGCCGAAGTACAGGGACTGCGGCCCCTTCAGCACTTCGATCTGCCCCATGTCCATGTAAGCGTTGTGGATGAATCGACCGATATTGATGACCACGCCGTCGACGTTGATCGCGACCGATTGGTCGAATGCGGCTGATATCGAACTGGAACCGATCCCACGCAGGATGATGTTGGAGCCGTTCCCTGAACCACCGTGGAAAATCGAGAAGTTGGGGACCAGTTTGGATGCTTCGGTCAGGGTCGAGATGTTGTAGCGGTCCAGGTCCTGTTCGGTCAGTGCGGCGACAGTGACGGGTACGTCCTGCAGAGTTTCTTCCCGCCGTCGTGCGGTGACCATTACTTCTTCAATGACGGTATCGCTCGCGTAGATTACGGGCACGGTGGCTGGCAAAGCCGACGCGCTGACGAGTGCTATACCGATTGCCGTTCTGAGTTTCGTCGATTTCATCTTTACCCCTCGTTTTGGTGAAACGCCGACGGTGCAACTCAGAACTCGTCAAAAGTTCAGTTGCTCCGGTGGTTGCGGACTGTAACGAATTGAAATAAACAGATCAAATGGAGTTACAGACGACACAGCCTTGGCCAGTAAACTGGTTGCCTGCAGATGGAACGACTCAGTCAAACATTGAAGTGAGGTGAGGTATGAAGCATTTTTCGACGATCAAGTTACAGGTTGATGGCGGTCTCGCCCGCTTGACGCTGAATCGACCAGACCGGCGCAACGGCATGAACAACCTGATGGTGCAGGAGACGCACGAAGCGCTGTGTGCGTTGGCCGTGGACACATCGGTTCGTGTCCTGCTGCTGACTGGAGCGGGCGACTCCTTCTGTCCCGGCGCAGACCTCAAGGGCATTACCGGCGGAGAGTCGGGTGGCACTCGTGAGGAGGATACGGGTGCGTCGGCTGAGGCTTTTCAGGTGCCAGCGCTACTGCATGACATACCGGCGTTGACGGTCGTGGCGGTGAATGGCGCCTGTGCAGGCGCTGGATTCGGTTGGGCGTGTGGCGCCGATATCCGCGTTGCCAAGGCGGGTGCCATGTTCAATACGGCATTTCTGAACGTTGCGGTGGCTGGAGACATGGGTGTGCCCTGGAGCTTGCCGCGCCTGGTCGGTGCGGCGAAGGCTCGAGAGTGGTCGTTCTTCTGTGAGAAGTTCTCCGCCGAGCAAGCACATGCTGCTGGTCTCGTCGCCAGAGTGTATTCAGCCGACCGCTTCGAAGCCGAAGTGGAGCAATTGGTGCAGTCATTCCTCGAGAAGTCACCAACCGCACTGCGGACGATGAAGTCGCACTACCTGGCCGCAGAATCCATGACGTTTAACCGTTTCATCGAGCTGGAAACGGAGCGCCATACCCGAATTGTTGGTGGCAAACATGCTGCCGAGGCGTTTCGGGCGTTTATGGAAAAACGCAAACCAAAATTTGATTGAGCTGGATCAGGCCCGTTTTGGCATCCTGGGTAACGAGCCGATTACGCCATCTGCTTCGAGAGCCTTGAGTTGGTCTGCTGAAAGTCCGAGCAATCCAGCCAGCACCTCGGCATTGTGTTGACCGAGCGTTGGCGAGGGTTGGCGAATGGAAAGTGCCTGCGTCGCTCCCTGTGGACTGATGATTCGATATGGCGCGGATGGATTGGGCTGCAGACCAACGACGTCACGCTCGATCCACTGCCAGAAGCCACGGGCACAAAGGTGCTCGTCGGTCAGCACATCAATGGGATGGCTGACCCGCGCGGCCAGAATGCCTGTTCCTTGCAGTTTCATCATCAGCTCATCTGGTGCATGAACCATGGTCCACTGAGTGAGGATGGATTCCAGTTGATCGCGTCGTGCGAGCCGGTCGGTCAGGTCTCCAAAGCCCGCGAGACTGGGTGCCGCAAGCGTTTGCAATCGACGCCACATGACTTCATTCATGATCTGAATGACGATCCAGGCATCTTCTCCCAAACAAGGGAATACACCATGCGGGCTGTACTTCAGGTCGGTGTTGCCAGTGCGGCTCCACGACTTGCCATGCACCGCGAATTTCAGGATGCCGTGGATGCTCACTGGCAGCAGCGCTTCAACCTGTGACAAGTCCATGAACTGACCTTCACCGGTGCGTGCCTGATGTCTCAGCGCTGTCAGCAGACAGCCCGCACCATAGATGCCACCGATGGCGTCCCCATAGGCGACATGCAACATGGTGGGTGGATCTTCGGGGCGACCGTTCAGGTGAGGCAATCCAGAGGCGTGCTCAACGGTCGAGCCGTAGGCGCGGAAGCCTGCCCAGGGACCGGTGGTTCCAAAGGCTGGCATGGAGAGCAGGATGATGTCGGGATTTGCAGTCTTCAGCACGTCATACGTGAGCCCAAGCTGCGGCAGCACGCCGGCTGAATAGTTTTCCAGGACCGCATGAGCTCCTTTGACTAATTGCAACAGGAGTGCCTTGCCGTCCGGATGCTCCAGATCCAGCGTGATGTCGCGTTTGTTGCGGTTCACCATGTTGAAAGCCACGGCTCGTTCCGCCCCTTGACTGGCGATCCATTCGGGGGTGGCTTCCCAACTGCGCCACCAGTCGAATCGCTCGCAGCTTTCTACCTTGATGACATCTGCACCAAGATCGGCAAGGTGTCGGGCGGCGAGGGGGCCAGCCCAACCCATCGACAGGTCGATGATCCTGATGTCTTGCAGCGGCAGTTGATCGCCAGTCGCGGTCGCAGGGGTGCTGTGAGGTAGTGGGCCATGCTCGTTCAGTGCACTGACGCGACCTGCGCGTCTCAAGGGTGTCCTGCGCAACCGCCACGGTGTGACAGGCACCTGCACACGCGCGTTTGAAGGCAGGATCGCTTCGGCAAACGTCTGCCGAGCAACAAACTGATCGACGTTGAAGAGTTCTTCGGGTGTTGGCACTCGTGCCAGTGGTATGCGCCTGCGCTGACCTTCGTAGAAAGTAGCTTCAGCCGATCGGTCGGCAAGCAGGGCACGAATTCTGGGTTCCAGAATTTCCGCGTCCGCCAGACGTCCCAGTGCAGTCTGATATTCCGGTTTCGCCGCGATATCGTCCATACCGATCAACGAACAAAGACTGGCCCATTGGCTTGGCGTCAGTGCAGTGATGCCAAGCCATCCATCATGGCAGCGATAGATTCCCAACGGATAAGTCGGCGGAAATCGATTGATGCCCATGCGCGTGGATACCGCGTCGTTGTACGCGGCGATGGGTTGTACTTCGGTAAAACACAGGGAGGCTTCCAGTATCGACACTTCCAGCCGAGCCGCGCACGCCAAACCACGTTCACCACCCAGAATGTGGCTCAGCGCGGGGATATAGGCGACAGCACCTGCGTTGATTTGAGCCTGATAACCGGATGGGATGAGTGGTGGGCCTTCAATGGGTCCGATGCCACGAATCAATCCGCACAGTGCATGACATGCAGCATCAGAACCCTGGAAAGACGAATAAGGTCCATCACTTCCGAACCACGAGATGGCCAGACTCAGGCGATTATCCGGTATCGGTAAACGTGGCTGCCCATCATGCAGGATGAGATGGGAAGCCCGCGCAAGTTGTTGCCAGGCAAGACCGTCCTGCTCGATGACGATGCTGTGTTTGTTGGTGGAGAGATAAGCATGCAACGCACTCCGATCAACCCCATTGGCATCAAGCCCTTTTGCATCACCCACCTTGGGTGGCAGCGTGCGGGTAACGAATCCTGCGGTTGGTTCGACGTTCCAGACTGCTGCGCCTCCATCAGCCAGCAACTTCGCACAGTACGCAGTGGCAATCGTACCCGACTGGTCGACAACAACGATTCCTTCAAGGGGCAGCGTCATGCTGTAAAGACCGGCATGACCTGGTCGGCAAACGACAGAACGGCATCCAGGCGTCCTTCAACCCCACCTTTGGCGACCGGATCCAGAATGAGGTGCGAAACACCGACACGGGCATAAGCAGCCACCTGATCCTGCATTTGCGCAGCGCTGCCGAAGAGCGACTTATCTGGTTCCATGGTGTTCATCGTATCCAGATAGACCCGCAGTGAGAGCGTCATGGCGGCAGGGTCGCGTCCAGCAGCTTCGGTGAGATCTAGCACACGACGCCAGGCAGCGGAGACCACCGGCAGGGGTTCAAAGGCAGCGTGAAACCCAGTCCCATAGCGCCCTGCGCGTCGGTAGGCCGCTTCTGTGTTCCCACCTACCCAGACCGGAACCGTTTTCTGCACCGGCTTGGGTTCAAATCCAACCGGGGGCACGTGGTAATAACGGCCTGCATAACTTGGTGTTGGTTCCGTAAACAAGCGATTGAACAATTCAAGCTGTTCGTTGCTTCGTTCACCTCGGTGATCCCAGGGCATGCCCAGGATTGCCGCTTCCTCGGCCATCCAGCCCACACCACAGCCGAGGATGAGTCGTCCCTTAGACAACACATCGAGTGTGGCGAGTTGTTTGGCCGTCACCACGGGGTGACGATACGGCAGAATCAGAACAGTAAAACCGAGTTGCAGAGTAGTGGTCACACCAGCGACAAACAGCTGAGTGCCAATCGGATCCAGCCAGCCCATCTTCTGATCCGGTGCAAAGGACCCGTCAGCCGAATAGGGATACTTCGAGGCGATCTCGGCAGGCCAGCAGACATGATCACTGACCCAGCCGGAAGTGTAACCAGCTCGTTCAATTCCTTGTGCGAACCGGACGAGAGAATCGGGATCGACGCGACGGCCGAGGTGCGGTAGATGCACGCCAAATCGCATCGAGGGTTTGATTGTCGCAAGCGGATCTATCGTCGATGTCACGGCGTGTTCCTTTATCCTGTTGCCGAGTGGCACCGGGAAATTCGCCTTTGGCTTGGGGAAAGTCAAATCGAATTGATGTTGGCGACTCGGCCTTGCGCAAACGAGCGGGAAATTACTGCATCAGCGTGTCAGGATGCCAGCACGAATACAGGTGCCTACAGACATGCAACAACATTCAACCGACGAGCTGCGGCGACTGGACCGTCAGCACCACCTGCACCCATTCACCGAGTTGGCATCCTATGCCCGGGTTGGTGGACGGGTGATGACGCATGCCGAGCACATTTACGTCTATACGTCGGAAGGACACCAGTTGCTGGATGGGATGTCCGGGTTATGGTGCGTGAATCTGGGCTACTCGCAACCGCGTATCGTGCATGCGATTACACAGCAACTGCAGACCCTGCCGTTTTATAACAACTTCTTCGCGTGCACCAATGAGACGGCGGCGCTGCTCGCGGGCCGATTGGCGAAAGTTTTTCCCGCTGGCTTCAAACGTTTCTTCTTTACCAACTCCGGCTCCGAAGCCAACGACACGAACCTGCGCATCGTGCATCGCTATTTTGACCTGATCGGTAAGCCCGCCAAGAAGCACATCATCAGTCGACACAACGGTTATCACGGCAGCACGATTGCGGGGGCAAGCCTGTCTGGGATGGACGACATGCATGCGCAGTTTCCGATGCTCGGTTTGATTCACCACGTCATGCAGCCCTACTGGTACGGCGAAGGCGGTGATTTGTCTCCGGATGAATTCGGACTCAAGGCGGCACAGGCGCTGGCTGACTGCATTGATCGACTTGGTGCTGACAATGTAGCCGCGTTCATTGCCGAACCTGTGCAGGGTGCCGGGGGTGTGATCATTCCGCCGTCGACGTATTGGCCCGCGGTCGAACGAATTTGCCGCGAGCGAGGCGTGCTGCTCATTAGCGATGAGGTCATCTGCGGTTTTGGTCGAACCGGTCATTGGTTTGGCTGTGAGTCATTTGGCTATCGGCCTGACCTGATCAGCTTTGCCAAGGCCGTCACGAATGGCTATCAACCGCTTGGTGGTGTCGGACTCAGTGATCTCGTGGCGGATGTGTTGACGTCTTCCGGGGGCGAGTTTGCACATGGATTTACCTACTCCGGACATCCCGTGCCCTGTGCAGCTGCGTTGGCGACCCTCGATATACTCGAGTCGGAGCGGGTGATTGAAAAAACTGTCGACACCGCAACAAGATTTCGCACGCGACTTGCGACCTTGCAGGATCATCCGCTGGTAGGTGAAGTGCGAACTCACGGCATGCTGGCCGCCATCGAACTGGTCAGGAACAAGTCCTCGCGAGAACGTCTGCAAGCCGATGGTGTTGCAGCTGAAGTTGCTCGTGATCACGCCATCGACAATGGCCTGATGGTGCGGGCTGTGGGTGATTCACTGGTAAGCGCGCCACCCCTGGTGATAACCGATGACGAAATGGATCTGATGGTCTCCCGTCTGCGGCGGGCACTGGACCTGACTGCGGTCCACTATGGGATCAGCACAGGGTATTGAGGAGGGCGCGATGAGGTCGTTCAGACCGCGAGGGATCCTCTGAACAAGTCGCTGCGCGACTTGCAAGGGTCGGAGCGCTTTGCGCTCCTCGCATTTTCCCTGCGTTTCACGCAGTTAACCTCAATTGGATAAAAGTTATGCAACCGAAAATGCTGCGCAGGGGGTTGCAGAGCTTCGGAACGATTGACTGGAGAGAAGGTCAGTGTTGCAGCGAAAATAAAACCGTAAGTTCACAACCCATGAAGTTGGCAGATCCAGTCATGAGACGTCGGGTAAATGCGCCCTGTGGGCGATCTCCCGATCGCGAACTCCATCGACAGTCAGGAGACCGCACACACTCTCGCTGCCGATGCCTGTGTGCGATCTCCTGATCGCGATCTTCGATGATCCCAACAATCGCGATTTTTGTAACGGTCCATGTCGAAAATCGGCACAGGATGAATCGTTGGGGCGACGTGTGCGTTGTGCGCCTGCAGCGTTACCGATTATTGTC